>JBAWGM010000296.1:0-13476 GCA_049592895.1 Thiobacillaceae bacterium
GCTTGCAGCCGCAATTCATACGCCGCCACCTGGACCGCCGCCGCCAGGTTCAGCGAGTTGTACTCCGGATTGGCCGGAATCGACATCAAGAACTGGCAGCAACTCAGTTCGTCGTTCGACAGACCGAAGGTTTCATTGCCGAATACCAGCGCAGCGCCAGTGCTTCCGGCGACCTCGTGCAGCAGGCGAGGCGCTGCCTCAGCCGGCGTCAAAACTTCGGCCACGATTTCGCGTCTGCGGGTGGACGCTCCCACCGCCAGCGTCACGCCGTTCAGCGCCTCTTCGAGCGTCGCGCACACCGTTGACCCCTCCAGCACGTCGGTTGCGCCCGAGGCCATCGCCGTGGCCTGCTCATGAGGGAAGCTTTTCGGCGCCACCAGATAAAGCTGCATGAGTCCCATGGTCCTCATCGCCCGCGCAGCCGCGCCGATGTTGCCCGGATGGCTGGTGCGCACCAGCACAACTCGTATCCGTTCCAACAGTTCAGAAGTCGCGGGCATCAGGTAAAATTCGGGCTTCGTTCTTTCACACACGCAGTTTCCCATGCATCCCATGCTTAATACGGCCGTCAAGGCCGCTCGCAAGGCCGGGGCGATCATTAATCGCGCCGCGCTCAATCTGGATCGCCTCACCGTGCGGAGCAAATCCGAGCGGGACTATGTCAGTGAAGTGGACCAAAGCGCCGAGCAGGTGATTATCGAAGCCCTGCTTGAGGCCTATCCGAGCCATGGAATTTTAGCAGAGGAGACCGGCACCCGGCCGGCCCAGGAGGGTCATGCTGATGAATATCAGTGGATCATCGATCCGCTCGACGGCACCACGAACTTTCTTCACGGCCTGCTCCAGTACTCGGTCTCAATTGCGTTGCGGCACAAGGGCCAGATCACGCAGGCCGTCGTGTACGACCCTGTCGCCAATGAACTCTATACCGCCAGCCGCGGCCGCGGTGCCTTCGTCAATGACCGCCGCATTCGGGTTTCCAAACGGGACAGGCTGGATGACTGTCTGGTAGGCACCGGCTTTCCGTTCCGCGAATTCAGCCACGTCGAGGCTTATCTCAACATGTTTCGCGAAGTCATGAAACGCACTTCAGGAATTCGCCGTCCCGGCTCCGCCGCCCTCGATCTGGCTTATGTGGCGGCGGGCCGCTATGACGCGTTCTGGGAAATCGGCCTCAATGTGTGGGATCTGGCCGCCGGCTCGCTGCTGGTTCAGGAAGCGGGCGGACTGGTCGGCGATTTGGCCGGCAACGAGACCTGGCTCGACAGCGGCAACATCCTTGCCGCCAATCCGAAAATTTTCGGCCAGATGGTTCAGACGCTCAAGCCCCACCTCTCCCCGGGCCTCGGAAGCTAGGAAACTGATCAACGAGGGATTAGGCCGAGCGCCCCGACACCTTTTTTGAGATGCTGCCTTTCCCGATCGAATTCCTGCTTTTTGGCCTGACCCTTGCTGGCGTAGCCATCTTCCATCAGCGCAACTTCGAGATTGCGCTGACGGGTTTGGTGGTGATCGGTGCATACAAAATCCTGGCTACGCACCTTGATCTGGTGCCGCAACTCGCGTCCGAGGCTCCGCTACTCATCAATTTGCTTGGACTGCTGCTGGGTTTCGCCATCCTTGCCAGGCACTTTGAAGAATCGCACCTGCCCGACCTGATGCCGCAGTGGCTGCCGAACAATTGGCAGGGAGGCTTTCTACTGCTGGTCATGGTCGCCGTACTGTCCGCGTTCCTCGACAACATCGCCGGCGCGATGATCGGCGGGGTGATCGCCAGGCACGTTTTTCGGGGCCGGGTGCAGGTCGGCTATATCGCCGCCATCGTGGCGGCGGCGAACGCCGGCGGTGCGGGTTCGGTCATTGGCGACACTACCACCACGATGATGTGGATTGCTGGCGTTCCAGCGGTAGACGTGCTTGATGCCTATCTCGCAGCCGGAGTCGCACTGGCGTTTTCCGGCATCATCGCCGCGCGCAGGCAGCACGCCTATCAGCCCATCCGCAAGGACTGGCCACGTGATCAGCACATCGACTGGACGCGTCTGGCAGTGGCCGGTTCTATCATTGTTGGCGCCATTGCGGCGAACATCGGATTCGACTTTCCGGCAGCCGGCGTATGGTTCGTCATTATTCTGAGCGCGCTTATTCGTCCCGTTCCCTGGGGCGAAGCACAGCGTGCACTCAAAGGCAGCCTGTTCCTGCTGTGCTTGGTGATGGCCGCCAGCCTGATGCCGGTGAGCGAGCTGCCGGCCGCTTCGGCAACGAACACCCTTGTGCTGGGCTTTCTGTCGGCGGTGTTCGACAACATCCCGTTGACCAAGCTGGCGCTGGACCAAGGCGGCTATGATCTGGGCATGTTGGCCTTCGCTGTCGGATACGGCGGCTCAATGATCTGGTTCGGCTCATCCGCTGGCGTCGCCATCTCAAACGAATTCCGACAGGCAAAAGACACGGTCCGCTGGCTCAAGGAAGGCTGGCATGTCGCGGTCGCTTACGTACTGGGAATGGGAATTTTCTACCTGGCGCTGGGGTGGGAACCCGATCGAATGCTCGCCCACTAACAACCTCTGCAACCCGTTCAGATGTTCCCGACTACTCCGTGACTAGCAAATCCAGTCTGCGCGCCAGCCATTTGGTGGTGGGTGCCTGGATCAGGATGGTCATGAGGATCGCGATGAACGTGACCGAAGCAATGATCTCGGCGCCGGGCGCCTTTATGCCAACCAGCAATCCCGCCAGGGCACCCGGAATCACCCCGGTTTCACGGGTCCAGCACATGAACAGCAGTTCCTTCAGGCTCCACTTTGCACGCCGGTCTGCGCCGGCGCACAGGAACACGGTGGCCGGCCGGGCCACAAGCATGAAGATGACGACCACCCCCACACCGCCTAGCAGGTAATGGTTCATCAGGCCGAAGTTCACTTGGGTACCCAGAAGAATAAAGATGAACATGCGCATCATGAGCGCTGTGGTGGTGATGAAGTCTTCCATCTTTTCCGCCTCCTGCTCATCCATGGCGAAGCCGAAGGTCTCCTTGTTGCCCAGCATGATCCCGAATACGAACACTGCCATGAAGCCGCTGGAATGCAGGCCATCAGCGCCCAGATAAGCGCCAATCACGGCCATCAGGGTCACCAGCGGCGCGTACTCGGCCAGAAAGCTGTACTTCTCGTGGGCAATGAGCAAGGCCGCGAGATAGCCCAGCACTGCGCCGGCCAGGATGCCCAGTCCGGACTGCCAGGCCAGGTCGCCCAGGGCGTGATCGAGGGAAAATCCGCCGTGTCCCATGGCAATGCCCAGCACCGCGAACGTGGCGATTGCGCCCATGGCATCGTTGAAGGCAGATTCGCTCATCACCGTCTGCGCCACCCGGTCCTTGATCCGGACCTGCTTGAATACAGGCACCAGGGTGGCCGGGTCGGTTGAGGCGATGGTCGCGCCCAGCAACAGGGCAACGATGAAGGGGATGCCCAGAAGATAGTGGGCGGCGAGGCCGGTGATGGCGGCAGTGATCAGCAAACCGATGGTGGCGATCAGCACGATCGTGATCCACACTTCCTTGAGCACCTTGAGCCTGAGTGATGCCCCGCCGTCGAACAGGATGTAGCAGGAGCCGAAAATCAGAATCATCTGGTTGATGGCAGAGTCGGCCGTGATGTCCACCCAGCCCAGCACGCTTGGCCCCAGCAGCATGCCGATCACGAGGAACACCGCCACGTCAGGCACTCTGGCCCAGCGGGCAAGCAAGCTGGACAGGCTGCCAATGCCCAGGATGATGCCGAATACCAACAGGGTGTGCTTGGCCAGTTCGAGTGAGGTCGATGATTCCATGTCGGTTAATTCAGTTCTGTGGGTAGGAGTCCTGAATCATATGCGAAACGCACGTGCCCTTGCAGCCTCACCTTCCACGCGACCACACCAGCCGGATCATTTCCTCGCCTACGCCGTGACGCCCGCAGCCGGCCGAACATTGCGAGCCAGCCGGTTCTTGAAAGCCTCCAGATAGAGATAGACCACCGGGGTTATGTAGAGCGTCAGCGCCTGCGACACCAGCAGACCACCCACCACGGCGAGACCAAGGGGACGGCGGCCTTCCGATCCGGTTCCCAAGCCCAGGGCGATCGGAAGCGTGCCCATGAGCGCCGCCATGGTGGTCATCATGATGGGCCGGAAGCGGGTCAGGCAGGCTTCGTAGATCGCTTCCAGCGGCGCCTTGCCGGCAGTGCGCTGGGCGTTGATGGCGAAGTCGATCATCATGATGGCATTCTTCTTGACGATGCCGATCAGCATGATCAGGCCGACGAAGCCATACATGTTCAGATCAAGGTGAAACAGGAGCAGGGTCAGCAAGGCCCCCAGTCCGGCAGTGGGCAGGCCAGACAGAATGGTGACCGGGTGGATGTAGCTCTCGTACAGGATGCCCAGCACCAGATAGATCACGAAAATCGCTCCCCCGATGAGAAATCCCATGCCGGTGAGGGAGGACTGGAAGGCTTGAGCTGCCCCCTGGAAACTGCCAGTAAGACTGGTAGGGATCTGCATCTGCTTCATCGCATTTCCGACCTCGGTAATGGCGTCGCCCAGGGCGAGTCCAGGCGCCAAATTGAAGGAGACCGTCACCGACGGGAGTTGTCCCAGGTGGGTGATGGATAGCGGGCCGATGTCACGCTTGAGGCTGGCAACGGTATCCAGGGGCACCAGGTTCCCGGTCGAGGAACGAACATAGAGTAGGGATAGCGCATTGGCATCCTGCTGGAACTCGGGTGCAAGTTCCATGATGACCTGATATTCGTTGGTCGGCGTGTAGATGGTGGACACCTGGCGCGAACCATAGGCGTTGTAGAGAGCCGTTTCGATCTGCTCGGGCGTGACGCCCAGCGATGCCGCCTTGTCCCGGTCGATCTGGACCATGACCTGCGGGTTGGTAATCTGGAGATCGCTGGTCACGTCCTGAAATCCGGGCAGTGAACGCAACTTGGCCTCAACGCGCGGCGCCCAGGCGAACAGGGTCTGGGTATCGGCGTCCTGCAGGGTGTACTGGTATTGGCTCTTGGTAAGCTGGCCGCCGATGCGGATCGCCGGCAAGTTCTGCAGGAACACCTTGAGTCCCGGAATGTTTGCAAGCTTGGGTCGCAGACGCTGGATCACTTCATCGGCCGAGGCCCGCTCGCCATGGGGCTTGAGGCTGACGAAGATGCGGCCCAGGTTGAGCGACTGGCTCGAACCGCTGGTACCGATGAATGCCATTGAGGCGCGAACGGCAGGGTCGGCGCGCACAATGTCGGCGGCCTGACGCTGTTTTCTGGCCATGTCATCGAAGGAAATGTCCTGGGCGGCTTCCGTGAAGGCAAAAATCTGGCCGGTGTCCTCGCTCGGCAAGAAGCCTTTGGGCATCACGGCGAACAGCCAGCCGGTGACGACGAATACCACGAGGAACGCCAGCATGGTGGCCCTGCGGTGGCGCAGCACCGAGCTCAGGCTGCGATCATAGGCGTGTTTCATCGCATCGAAGACGGCCTCGCTCGCCCGATAGACGCGCCCGTGATGGACCTCGTGGGAGGGACGCAGCCAGCGGCTGCACAGCATGGGCGTAAGGGTAAGAGAAACGAAACCCGAGACCAGCACCGCTGCAATGATGGTGACGGCGAACTCGTGCAGCAGGCGGCCCAGTATGCCGCCCATGAACAGGACAGGAAGAAACACGGCCACCAGCGATAGCGTCATCGACACCACGGTAAAGCTGATTTCACGCGTGCCCTTGAGCGTGGCGTCCCAGCGCGATTCCCCCATCTCCAGGTGCCGGGAAATATTCTCCAGCACAACGATGGCGTCATCCACGACGAAGCCTACGCACAGGGTAAGCGCCATAAGGGACAGGTTGTCCAGGCTATAACCCATCAGGTACATCACGCAAAACGCGCCGATCAGGGCAAGCGGCAAGGCGAGGCTGGGAATGAGCGTGGCCGACACATTGCGCAGGAACAGGAAGATCACCATCACCACCAGGCTGAGCGCGAGCAGCAGGCTGAACTGAACGTCGTTGACGGAATCGCGAATCGACTGCGACCGGTCGTAGAGGACACTCATTTCCACACCGGGGGGGATCTGCGCGCGAAACACCTGCAACAGCGCGCGGATCGAATCTACCACCTGTATTGTGTTGGTGCCGGGCTGACGCTGGATCGCGAGCACGATGCCGCGCTGGCCGCTGAACCAGGCCGCAACTTTGTTGTTTTCCACGCTGTCCAGCACCCGCCCCAGTTCGCCCAGCCGCACCGGCGCGCCGTTGCGGTAGGCAACGATCATGGGCCGAAACTTCGCCGCGTCGTAGAGCTGCCCGGTGGCCTGAACGGTGTAGGTGCGGCGCTCGCCGTACAGCGTGCCGGTGGGCAGGTTGACGTTGTGCTGGGCCAGCGCATCAGCCACCTCGTCGATGCCGATCCCTTTGGCAACGAGGGCGCGTGGATCGAGTTGCGCCCGCACGGCGTATTTCTGGCTGCCATATACCTGCACCTGGGCCACTCCGCTGACCGTGGAAATGCGTTGGGCCAGGAGCGTCTGGGCATACTCGTCCACTGCCGACAGAGGCAGAGTCTGGGAAGTAAGCGCCAGGTAGTACACCGGCAGGTCCGCCGGATTTACCTTGCGGAATGAGGGCGGCGATGGGAGCTCCGCTGGCAGTTGACGCAGCGACGCGGATATGGCGGACTGCACGTCGAGGGCGGCGGCATCCACGTTGCGCTCAAGCGAGAATTGCAGGGTAATCTGGGTCGAACCCTGGGCGCTCGACGAGTTCATCGAATCCAAGCCGGCAATGGTGGAGAACTGCTTTTCCAGCGGCGTTGCGACTGCCGAAGCCATGGTTTCCGGGCTGGCGCCTGGCAGGGTGGCAGTGACCTGGATGGTGGGGAAGTCCACGTTGGGCAGGGCCGCAACCGGAAGCATGCGATAACTGAACAGGCCGAATACCAGGATGCCGATCATCACCAGGCTGGTCATGATCGGCCGGCGGATGAAAATCTCGGAAATATTCATGGAGCGTTCCCGCTGCCCTTGATCTTCACCACCGAACTGGGAGTCAAGCGGGAAGCGCCGTCGGTGACCACTTTCTCGCCCGGCTGCAAGCCCCTTGCGATAATGGCGTCAGTGCCTGCGGTACGCTCCACGACTACGTCGCGGATTGCCACCTTGAGATCGGGCCGCACCACAAACACGTAAGTGCCGCGGGGACCGTTCTGGACCGCGCGCGCGGGCGCAACTACAGCGTCGTTGTCCTGCCGTAGCGTGAGCGTAGTTTCGGCGAAGTCGCCCGGCCACAATGCACGGTCGGTGTTGGCGAATTCAGCCCGCAGTCTGAGCGTGCCGGTAGCGGCATCCACCGCGTTGTCGATGAAGGCGAGTTTCCCTTCCACCGGCATCGCGCCGCTCGTGCGCGGCATCGCCTCAACCTTGAGGCTGCCAGCCGCCAGCCGCTGGCGGACCTGGCCGCCGAACTGCTCGGGCACGGCAAAGCTGACATAGATCGGGCTGATCTGGTTGATGACCACCAGCGATACGGTGTCATTGGCCTTCACCAGATTGCCCCCGCTCAGCAGGACCTTGCCTGCGCTGCCCGAGATGGGAGAGCGAATCGTTGTATAGCCGAGTTGCAGGCGCCCGTTGTCCAGCGCTGCCTGGTCGGCCTTGACCACGGCCTGAGCCGCATCAAGGTTGGCTTTTACCTGGGCATAAGCCTCCCCTGAGATAAAGTTTTTCTGCAACAGGTCCTGGTAGCGCTTCTCCTGTCCAGCGGCATACGTGAGCTGGGCCTGATCCTTCAGCAGCGTGGCCTCCGCCTGTTTGAGCTGGGCTGCGAACGGACGCGGGTCGATTTGAAACAGCAATTGCCCCTTCGACACATTTTGACCATCTCTGATCCCCACTTCGACAATTTGCCCATCTACCCGCGATTTCACGTTAACCGTGGCGAGGGTTTCCACATTGCCGACCGCCTTGAGCTGGAACGGCACGGTTTTTTTCACCACCTCACCCACCGTGACCGGCACCGGAGGAGTCTGCTTGGGCCCTTCCTTCTTCGCTTCGCCCTTGCCGCAGCTCGTCATGACCAGCAACACCGCGGCCGCGCCCATTACCCGTCGTAGCGATGCCTTGCCCATTCAGTTCTCCTTCTTATCAACCCGACCGTGTTTCGATCGCAGGCGCACGCAGTGTAAATACCGTAAATTGGATGCACTCGCCAGTGATTAGTTTGCGCCGCACGCGCCTTTTTCCGCATGGGCAGGACACCCTCCGCCTGTTTCGCGAACGGTAGGTTATCAGGCTGGCCTTGGGCTACACTAGAGAGCCTCGCAGAATACCGGCCAGGCCCCCGATCTGCCAGTGATGAAGAACGATATTCCGGATATTTCCCAGGCATCCGCCCCCCATACTCCCATGATGCAGCAGTATCTGGCCATCAAGGGCCAGCATCCGGATATGCTGCTGTTCTACCGCATGGGCGATTTCTACGAACTGTTTTTCGAGGATGCGGAAAAGGCTGCCCGGCTGCTGAACATTGCGCTGACCACACGCGGCCAGTCCGCAGGCCAGCCCATCAAGATGGCGGGGGTGCCCTACCATGCAGCGGAACAGTACCTGGCCCGTCTGATCCGGCAGGGAGAATCGGTCGTGATAGCCGAGCAGGTCGGCGATCCTGCCACTGCCAAAGGCCCGGTGGAGCGCAAGGTCAGTCGCATCGTCACCCCCGGCACGCTCACCGACGCCGACCTTCTCGATGACCGCCGGGATACGCTGCTGCTGGCCCTCGCGCCTGCGGGCAAAAACAAGACCGGTGCGGCCTGGCTGAACCTGGCCGCCGGTCGCTTCACCGTGGCCGAAGTGGACAGCGTCTCCGTTCCCGGTCTGCTCGCCCGCCTGTCTCCGGCCGAACTGCTTGTTCCGGATGACTTGCCGCTTACCTCCACCTGTTCCATCAAACGGCTGGCGCCATGGCAGTTCGATGCCGATACTTCACGAACGCAACTGGCGAAACAATTCGGCAGCCGGGATTTGGCCGGCTTTGGTGTCGGGCACTTGAACGCGGCGCTGGCCGCCGCCGGCGCGCTGCTCGATTATGTGAAGACCACCCAGCGTACCGCCCTGCCTCATCTAACCTGCATCAGCGCCGAACAGGATGAAGCCTATGTACGGCTCGATGCCGCCACCCGCCGCAATCTGGAACTTACTGAAACCCTGCGCGGCGAACCCGCACCGACTTTGCTCTCCGTTCTCGACCGCACCGTCACCGGCATGGGCGCACGGCTGTTGCGCCACTGGCTGCATCATCCGCTGCGCGATCGCTCCATTCTGTCCGAGCGGCTCGATGCCATCGCTGCGCTCAACAATGCACGCTCCCAAACAGCATTGCACAAGCTGCTCAAAGGCAGCGCCGATGTCGAACGCATCGCCGGACGCATCGCACTGAAAAATGCCCGCCCGCGCGATTTGTCCGGCCTGCGCGACACCCTCGCATTCCTGCCCGAGCTGATCGCGGCCCTGCCCAAAACGACCCCTCGATTGAGATCGCTTGAAGCCGCCCTGACGCCCAAGCCTGATCTGCATGATCTGTTGAGTCGCGCCCTGCTTGCCGAACCTGCAGCGGTACTGCGCGAAGGCGGCGTGATTGCCGACGGGTTTGATATCGAACTCGACGAGTTGCGCATGCTCACGCGCGATGGTGGAAGTTTTCTGCTTGAGCTGGAGGCGCGGGAGAAAGCGCGCACCAATATCCCCAGCCTCAAGGTCGAATACAACAGGGTGCACGGGTTCTATATCGAGATTACCCATGCCCACGCCGACAGGATTCCCGCTGAGTATCGCCGCCGGCAGACTTTGAAAAATGCCGAGCGCTATGTCACCCCGGAACTGAAGGCCTTCGAGGACAAAGCCCTGTCTGCCCGGGAGCGTGCGCTGACGCGGGAAAGATGGCTGTTCGATCAATTACTGGACAGCCTGATTCCGCAATTGTCCGAATTGATGCGACTCGCCTCGGCGCTGGCGGAAGTCGATGTGCTGGCCTGTCAGGCCGAATGCATGGATGTACTCAACCTTGCCCTTCCGGTTTATGTGGATGAGGCCGTTATCGACATACTGGCCGGCCGCCACCCGGTGGTGGAAAGCCAGGTCGCTCACTTCATTCCCAACGACACCCTGTTGTCGCGCACCCGGCAGATGCTCCTGATCACCGGCCCCAACATGGGCGGCAAATCCACCTACATGCGTCAGACCGCGCTGATCGTGCTGCTCGCCTGCTGCGGCTTGCCCGTGCCGGCAGTCACTGCCCGCATCGGTCCGATTGATCAAATCTTCACCCGCATCGGCGCATCGGATGACCTGGCCGGTGGCCGTTCAACCTTCATGGTGGAGATGACCGAAGCGGCGTCCATCCTGCGCAACGCCACCAACTGGAGTCTGGTGCTGCTCGATGAAATCGGGCGCGGCACCTCCACCTTCGATGGTCTGTCGCTGGCCTGGGCCGTTGCCCGCCACCTGCTGACCCATACCCGTGCCTACACCCTGTTTGCCACCCACTACTTCGAGTTGACCCAGTTGAGCAGCGACTTCAAGCAACTGGCAAATATTCATCTCGACGCCAGGGAACATGGTGACGATCTGGTGTTCCTGCACGCCGTGGAAGACGGCCCCGCCTCGCAAAGCTACGGCATCCAGGTCGCCAAGCTTGCCGGCGTACCTGCCGCCGTCATCGCCGCAGCAAGAAGAAGATTGAAGGAGCTGGAAGAAGCCCAGATCACCCAAGGCCCGCAGGGCGATTTGTTTGCCGGAGTCAGGCCCGAGAACGATTCAGCCGCAACCAACGAGTTGATCGAGACCCTGCGAGAACTGAACCCGGATGAACTGAGCCCCAAGGACGCGCTGGAGACACTCTATGCGCTTGTGCAGTTAGCCAGGGAAGTCTAATGGATTGCTACCGTCCGGCCCGTAAGACACCGTCATGGTTTAAGCTTCTTCCCTATTAGGGGCGGTTAGTCTTTTCAGTGACCCCATTAATTTTGCTGCCTTGAATCAGCATGTGCGCGCTTGCGGTTTTTAACAGCGGAAAGCCGCACGCTCACGCCGCATTGGGCCACGCGAGGCGGGCATTTCTGACTGAGGCGAAGGTGAATCCATTTGAAGCCGACATGGCAGACGCTGCCGGGCAGGCTGGATTCCATCCCGGCCAGTAACGGCAAACGAACAAACTTTTCAACCGCACCCTGGCGATAACCATGACTCAATCTATCGGAATTCTCACCTCCGGCGGCGATACGCCGGGTCTCAACGCCGCCATACGCGGTGTCGGCAAGGCCTGCGTGTCTCATTACGGCATGCATGTCATCGGGTTTCGCGACGGTTTTCGCGGTCTTATGGAAAACCGCACCATGGTGCTGAATGGCGAAGCGTTATCCGGCATCCTCACCAAGGGCGGAACCATGCTCGGCACCAGCCGCGACAAGCCTCACAAGATGCCGGTGAACGGCAAGGTGCTCGACATGACCGAGACCATCGTCGCCAACTACCACGCCAATCAACTCGATTGCCTGGTCTGCCTGGGTGGCGGAGGAACCATGAAGAATGCGCTGCGCTTGAAGCAGGCAGGCCTCAACATCGTGACTCTGCCGAAAACCATCGACAACGACGTGGCGCTGACCGAAACCACCTTCGGTTTCGATACCGCGCTCGGCATCGCCACCGACGCCATCGACCGCCTGCACAGCACTGCGCACAGTCATCACCGCATCATCGTGGTTGAGATCATGGGTCACCGCGCCGGCTGGCTGGCATTGGGCGCGGGCATCGCCGGCGGCGCCGACGTGATTCTGATCCCGGAAATTCCCTACGATGTGGAAACCGTGGCGGATGCAATCAAGGAGCGAAAACGCAAAGGCAAACCGTTCAGCATCGTCGCTGTCGCGGAAGGTGCGCTTACTCAACAGGAATTCGCGGTGCAGCAGGCCAATGCCAGCAAGAAGAAGGACAAGAAAACGAAGGAAATCGCGGTCGAACCTGAGCTGGTTTATGCCGAACGCACCTTGCGTCTGGCTCATCAACTCGAATTGCTCACCGACCTGGAAGCTCGTCCGACCATCCTTGGTCACCTGCAGCGCGGGGGCACACCATCCGCCGCCGACCGTCTGCTCGCCACGCGCTTAGGCACAGCCGCCGCCGATCTGATTCACGCCAGGCAATATGGCCTTATGGTCGCCGCGCGCGGCGAATCCAGCGCGCCTGTGGCATTGGAAGACGTTGCGGGTCAGGTCAAGTGTGTGCCGCCGGACCACCCCTGGGTGGCCAGCGCGCGCGGCGTGGAGACGACTTTCGGGGATTGATCGGGCATGGACGTGGGTCGCTTTTCGCCGATATCCAGGGTTTAGTGTGCAGCGATGATGGGCAACGAACCAGCGTCCGCATCCGGCATGCGTGAATCACGCTTTTTTGGCTTTGACCCCAGAGACAGCATCGTTCATCTTGCTGCTGACCTTGAACTTGACGACCTTCTTGGCGGGAATCTCAATTTCCTTGCCGGTGGCCGGATTGCGGCCAATGCGGGCGGCGCGCTCATGAACCATGAAGGTTCCGAAGCCCGTCATCTGGACATTGTTGCCGCTCAAGAGCGCGTTCTGCACGACTCCCATGAAGGCATCAAACATTTCTTCGGTTTGCGCTTTGGAATGCTGCGTCATCTTGGCAACTGCATCGACCAGTTCTGCTTTGTTCATTTTGTTGACTCCTGTTGCGGGCATTGCGGAAAACCATTGTATGGGATACAAGACACTCCAGCCAAGAGAGGTTGCCGAGTGTTCTTTGCCTCTCACTGTCTTGACTCTCTTGAGAATAAGCCATAGTCCCGCCGGTTTCATGAAAGAAACAAGCAATCTGGCCACGAGATGACCAGGCTCCTCAGGCAATCGGCCGATCGTGACTTTGAAGCCGTCATTAATTTCTGGCGCGATGCCGGACCGCGACGATGGTTTAAGAAGAACGCCGCTTTCGACACCGAGTTTCGCGCGCGTTTCCTGAGTTATCACGAAGCCGCGGTGCAAGGCAAGCTTGACGGCTGGGCAGACGATGCGCTTGGCTCCCTTGCCCTGGCGATTCTACTGGACCAATTTCCGCGCAATGCCTTTCGCGGTACCGCGCGCATGTACGCGACGGACAAGCTGGCGCGGCAGCTTGCGGAGAATGCAATCGCAGCCGGTTTCGATCTTCAGGTCCCGGCCGATCTGCGGCTGTTCTTCTATCTTCCCTTCGCCCATTCTGAGAATCTCGCCGATCAGGACCGATCGGTGGAGTTAAGCGGGCGGCTCGGTGTCGACTACCTCAAACACGCGCTCGAGCATCGAGAGATAATCCTGCATTTCGGGCGATTTCCGCACCGCAACAAAATCCTGGGGCGGAAGACCACCGCGGAGGAGCAGCAGTTTCTCGATAGCGGGGGCT
>JBAWGM010000297.1:0-3706 GCA_049592895.1 Thiobacillaceae bacterium
GGAGTGGAATATTCCAGCTCGGTTTCCGGATTGGGATTGGCGGACTGGAGGCGGCGGAAGATCTCGGCGCGTTTGTTCGCGTTCATGCGTTTGCTGTTTTACAAAGAGGACAGGAGGACAAGAGGAAAAACAGCTGAGAGTTTACGCCGCTCAAGGGGGAGGGCCAGTGGGGTTTACTCCTGTCCTCTTGTCCCCCTGGTTTAAATTAGGTTTCCTGCTTGAGCGACTTGCGCAGCTTCTGCCGTTCGCGCAGGCGCTGGACTTTGGCGTTGGGCACATGGCTGCCTGCCTTGCGCTGCTTGACCAGCACCACCAGCGGATTGCGCGGCGCCCGGGTGCGGAACTTCATGCAGCCTGCGCAGAGGCCGCGGCAACTCCCGTCCGCTGTTGGGCGCGTTGTAGCGCGCGCTGATCGAGCCAGTTGCGCAGGGCGATGAGCAGGCCCAATCCGAGGAAGGCGCCTGGCGGCAGAATGGCGAGCAGGAAGCCTTTGTAGTCGGGCAGCACATGAATGACCCACGTCTTGGCAGCGGGGCCGAAGGCCAGGTCGATGCCGGACAGCAGGGTACCCTTGCCGGTGATTTCGCGCAGCGCGCCCAGAACGGT
Organism: Thiobacillaceae bacterium; assembly: GCA_049592895.1. Taxonomy (GTDB): domain Bacteria; phylum Pseudomonadota; class Gammaproteobacteria; order Burkholderiales; family Thiobacillaceae; genus DASQBT01. The sequence continues at coordinate 607 of JBAWGM010000297.1, forward strand.
CAGCACCGCGGTCAAGCCCAGGCCCATGAAAGCGCCATCGAAGATGGCGGGGACAATCCTGTTCTTGGCCGCAAACGCATCCGCGCGCGCGAGCACGATGCAGTTGGTGACGATCAGGGGGATGAAGATTCCCAGCACCAGGTAAAGCGGATGGGCGAAGGCGTTGAACAGCAGGTCCACGATGGTCACCAGGCTGGCAATGATCAGGATGAACACGGGAATGCGAATCTCGTGCGGCACCATATTGCGCACTGCCGCCACCATTGCGTTGGAGCCGGCCATGACGAACACGGTGGCCAGGCCCAGGCCCAGGGCATTGACCACGCTGTTGCTCATGGCCAGCGTCGGACAGAGACCGAGTAACTGAACAACGCCCGGGTTCTTCTTCCACAGGCCGTCCTGAAAGATCGAGAAAGCTTCCTGCTTGTTCATGGTGTCTGCTCCTGGGTTGGAGAAGGTGGCGTGCCCAAGAGTTCGGCGCGGTGCTTGGCCGCGTACTCCAGGGCACCGCGCACCGCCTTGACCACGGCGCGAGGCGTGATGGTTGCCCCCGCGACGGAGTCAAACGCGCCGCCATCCTTCTTCACCTTCCATAGTTTAGCTGCTGGCCGGGTCAGCGAGTGGCCGTCGAAACTGCGGATCCAGTTGCTCTTGGCAATGTCGATGTAGTCCCCCAGGCCCGGCGTTTCGTGGTGCGCGGTCACGCGCACGCCAAGGATGTCACCGGCAACGTTGAGCCCGACGAGCAGGGAAATGTCGCCGCCGTAGCCGTCGGGGGCAATGGCTTCCAGCACCAGTCCGGTAATCTGCCCGTCCTTGCGAGCGGTCCAGAAGGCCGACGGTTGGCTGGTGCCCAGCAAGTCGGCGGCGGACAACTCGCGCTGGCTGCCAATCAGGTCATTGTCGTACAGCGCGCGCGGCATTACTTGATTGAGCAATCTGAGCTTCTCCGCCTTTTCGCTCGCTTCGATGGCCGGATGCGTCAGCCCAAAGGTCCAGGCCAGTGCAGCGGTGCCCACCAGGGCGAACACCAGCAGAATCAGCCCGGTGCGGGTAGCGTTGCGCGTGGCGGAGGCCAGGAGGCTCATTTCTCGCCGAACACCTTGGGCTGGGTGTAGGCATCGATCAGCGGTGCGCAGATGTTCATCAACAGGATGGAAAAGGCTACGCCGTCCGGATAGCCCCCAAACGCCCGGATCAGCACAGTCAGGAAGCCCGCGCCCGCGCCAAAAATGATTTTGCCGAGCGGGGTGGACGAACCGGAGACCGGATCGGTGGCGATGAAGAATGCGCCCAGCATGGCGGAGGGCGTGGCGATCTGGAACCAGGGCGGTGCATTGCGGCCGGTATCGGCAAAATGCAGAAAGCCGGCGGTGAGCCAGACGCCGGCGAGGAAGGCCACCGGCACGTGCCAGCTGATAATGCGCATGGCCCACAGGACCAGGCCACCCAGCAGATACATGGCGGCGATCCATTCCCACCCCGTGCCGCCGATGCCGCCGAAGATGGACTCGCCCATGATCTCCTGCAGGGTATGTTGCTGCATTAACTGGGTGCGCAACGCATCCAGGGGGGTGGCCTGCGCAATGGCATCGAGCCTGACCCCCGCGGGCAGACCTGCGCCGAGAATGTAGTTAAGGCTCTCCCCGACTCCCAGCGGATGATGCGCGAGCGCCAGAGGCAGGGACCACTGAGTCATCGGTACCGGAAAGGAAATGAGCAGGACGGCAAAGCCCACCATGGCCGGATTGAATACGTTCTGCCCCAGGCCGCCGTACAGGTGCTTGGCCACCACGATGGCGAACAGCACGCCCGTGACGGTCAGCCACCAGGGCGCCAGGGGCGGCAGCGACAGGGCGAGCAGCCAGGCAGTGACGACGGCGCTGTAATCCGTCAGAAATGGCTTCACCGGATAGCCGCGCATCCGCAGCATAACGGCCTCGAAGCCCAGCGCGGCGAGGCTGGCGACGCACAGGTTGATGACTATGCCGGGGCCGATCAGCCAGGCGTAGGCGACGATGCCGGGCAACAAGGCGCCGAGCACCTTGAGCATGACCAGGGAAACGCTGTCTTGTTTGAGGATGAAGGACATCGGTCAGCATTTTCCTATAGGTGTTGTTCCGGTTCTACCGGCTGCTTGGCAATCTCGCGTATCTTGGCCCGGCGTGCCTCGATCTCTTTAATCTCCTCGTGTTGCTCAGGCGTGAGGTCGACGACGTTCTTGGGCGCGACGCCTTCCTTCTTCGCCTGGGCCCGCGCCAGGGCAGCATCGATCAGGGCTTTCTTCTTGGCGGCTTCGGCATCCAGACTAGTGCCGGCGTTCGCCAGTTCATCTTTCTTTGCCTGGGACTTGGCAGCATGCTTCTCCGCCCGTTCCTGTTTTTCCCGGTCTTCGCGGAACAGGCGGAATTCGTGGCGCCCACGCGCCAGGTCGGCGGCTTTCTTCTCTTTCTCCCGCGCCCAGATTTCGCTCTTGGCGAAGCGGTAGTACTCCACCAGTGGGAGATGGCTGGGGCAAACGTAGGTGCAGCACCCGCACTCGATGCAGTCGAACAGATGCAATTCCTGGGCTCGGCCGAAGTTGCGCGACCTGGCAAACCAGTACAGGTCCTGCGGTTGCAGATCAGCCGGGCAGGCCTGTGCGCAGGCGCCGCAACGTATGCAGGGCATGGGCGGCGGTTTGGCCGGAAACAATTCCGTCGACATGGCCAGCAGGCAGTTGGTGGCCTTGACCACGGGCACATGCGGATTAGGCACTTCAAAACCCATCATCGGACCGCCCATGATGATGCCGGTCATGCTGTCCCGCTCGCCCGCATGGACGATCAGTTCATCCATCGGCGTGCCGATCAGCACTTCGAAATTCTGCGGACGCAGCACGTTGCCGGTCACCGTGACCAGGCGCGATATCAGGGGCTCGCCATGAAACACCGCCCGCGCCAAAGCATAGGCGGTACCGACGTTGAACACCTGCACCCCGATGTCGCTAGAGCGGCCGTTCCACGGCGCCTCCTTGCCGGTCAGCGTTTTCGTGAGCTGTTTGGCTCCGCCGCCGGGATAGCGCGTGGGCACCGCCACCACTTCGCACGCGAACGGCAGG
>JBAWGM010000298.1:0-2384 GCA_049592895.1 Thiobacillaceae bacterium
GCACCGCGCCGAATTCAAGCCGCGCGTGGATGGCGGGTGTGCCGGCGACACGCCAGAGCGACTCGGCGAAACTCATCTGGTCGCTATAATTCGGCGCATCACTGTGACTGCCATCGGGCTGGCAGTAGCGCAGGGCCGCCGGGATTACCGGCAAACCCAAGTCGACTGCAGGCTGCAAAAGGGACGGCAGGAAGCGGCGGATATGCCTTCCGTCGGAAGACGTGCCCTCGGGGAACACCGCTACGCAGCCGCCCTGCTCCAGTATCGCGCGCATCTCCCGGTTGATCCGCGCCGTGTCGGATCTCTTCGCCCGTTCGATGTACAGGGTGCCTGCTCTTCCGCCCAGCCAGCCCGCGACTGGCCAGCGCTGCACTTCGGCCTTGGAGACGAAATGTACGCGCTTCATGGCATAAATGACAAAAATGTCCAGCCAGGAAATGTGATTGGCCACCAGCAAGGCGCCATCCATCCGCGGCGTTGCAGGCATGACGGTCAGGCGAACGCCGAGGATGCGCAACAGTTTGGCAGACCAGCGGGACGCGGTGCGGTCCCATTGCGCGGGGCTTTGCCAATGGAAGGCGGTTGCCGCCAACACTATCACCCATGCGACATGCAAGGCCATACGGGGTAGACGGTAGGCGCGACGTAGATGGGCGGAAACGGACATGCCCAATTCTATCCGCCAAGCCGTCATTGCGGTGATGTCTGCCCACCACTGATGATTCGGCAGCATTGGCCAATTGTCCAGCCGGACTCATGGCTGCCAGGAACAACAATCGACGATTGAAGCTTTGTATGCAGTATGGATGGAACGCTAGAACCGATAGCCGAACGACTCGGCGAACCGGGTTTCAATTTCCATCCGGCTGGGGGCGTGGTTTTGTCCGCCGCGGCTCTCGATCTTGATGGCGCCCATGAGGCTCGCCAACCGCCCGGTCGTTTCCCAGTCAAGACCATTCACGATTCCATACAGGAGCCCGGCGCGGAACGCGTCGCCACAGCCGGTGGGATCGACGACTTCGCGTACCGGCGCAGCGGGAATGTCGAGAATTTTGCCTTCGGTATGAAAGCGCGATCCTTCGCCGCCCTGAGTCACGATCAGGCATTTCACTTCGCGCGCCAGTTGTTCCAGGGTGCGCCCGCTGCGCGCCTGCAACAGTTCGGCCTCGTAGTCATTCAGGGTGACGTACTCCGCTTGGCGCACCATCTGCATCAGTTCATCTCCGTTGAACAGCGGCATGCCCTGGCCCGGATCGAACACAAAAGGGATGTTGGCCCGGTCGAATTGCTCGCAGTGAGCCAGCATGCCTTCGCGCCCGTCCGGCGAGACGATGCCCAGCTTGATGTCGCGGGCAGAACCTGCGTCATTGAGATGCGACTGGTTCATCGCACCGGGATGGAAAGCGGTGATCTGGTTGTCAGAAAGGTCGGTGGTGATGAAGGCCTGGGCGGTATAGGTACCCACCACCCTGCGCACGCATTCTTGGGTCAGGCCAAGTTGGTCGAGGCGTTCCTGGTAGGGGGCGAAGTCCTCCCCCACTGTCGCCATGATTACCGGCTCGCCGCCGAGCAGCTTCAGGTTGTAGGCGATGTTGCCGGCGCAGCCGCCGTATTCGCGGCGCATGTCGGGCACCAGGAAGGACACGTTGAGGATATGTATCTTGTCCGGCAGGATGTGATGTTTGAAGTGGTCGTGGAAGACCATGATGGAGTCGAAGGCCAGAGAACCGCAGATCAGCGTGCGCATAGCGTTTGGGGGCTCAAGTCCGGATGAATTCCGCGATTGTATCGGCTTCATCGATATTTCACCCGCGCAGCGGGACCGGAGATTGCCGCCACCACTTTCAAGCAGGCGGAACCGGTTATAGGTCTAATAGGCCCGGTAGCGGGCCGAAGCAGGAGGTGATTCGTCGGCCTGCATGGTTCGCAGCAGCATGATCTCGCGGTAGGCGGGGGGATGAAAGCCTACCCGGATGCCGCCGCGCCGGTCGAAAATCAGGTCATCCAGGTAGCTCTGGCATTCGGGGGTGCCCCAAAGCCGGGTCAATTCGGCGAGGATGTGAGGGTAGGCTTCCAGGCCTGCTGCTCCTGGCTCGGGGTCGTCTTCATCCAGATCGGGAATGCGGATGTTGAAATGCTGCTTGCACGCGATTCGTGCCTCTTCGAACGCCTTCGCCAGCTTCTGGCGCTTGAGCAAATCCAGCAGCAGCATCCAGGGGATAGGCGATTCATCCGGCGCGATGCGCAAGTGTTCCTCCAACAGGTTGATCGCCAGGTCGGCGTGCCCGTGAGCCATGAAGACTTCGACTTCGTCCACCACGCTGTCGTCAACTTCCATGCCATTCCCTGTCGCCCGATTCTTGTCCAGCCACTTGGCCGCGACG
>JBAWGM010000299.1:0-9694 GCA_049592895.1 Thiobacillaceae bacterium
CCTGGATCCCGATCTACGCGGCACTCAATCTCCCGTTGATTAGCGAGTTTGCCTACAACGACGGCTGGATCAGCACCTGGGACAATATTGACAAGCTTGTGATCCTTGCCGGACTACCTGAACGAACCACACCCATCGCGGCTGAGCGCTTCGCCGGGCGGCAAGCGGCCAAAATGAGGGAGTTGGACGAACGCAGAGCCAATCAACTTGCTGCCAAAGCACGCATTCGTGCAGCCGCCGAAGCCACCCAGAACAGAGCACCACGATGGGGAACAAAGGAAGCCAAACGGCTTGAGATCGAACGTGTGAAACAAGAAATCGAAAGACGAAAGAAGGGTTGACTTGCCCATATTTCTTTGGCTCGGCATGCGGTAGAGTAGAGATGTGGCGCGGTAGCATTAGGTTTGGTTTGTCTGTGCCGCCCCTTTCGTCTGGCGGTGCCCAAGTAACCTTGCCTTAACCCCGTTTCCACACCGCCGGGTCGGCCGGAGGAATCTCACCTCCAGCCGCCCACAGATCCGTGCATAAATCTCTCGATTTACACGGCTCGTGCCAGCCATTCACTTGTCACCTCGCGGTCTCAAGTTAACGCAGAAAGCCATTGCTCCTCCCAGTTACCCGGTTGGCAAGAGCCTCCGTTGAGCTGGCTCACCCCCTTTGCTCCATGCCCATTACAGGCACTTCAACGCTACTACTGGGTGATCCGTCCCCTTCATGCGCATCGGTACTTTCCCCCTTCGTGGATCACACTTATAAGGTTTTCCCTTGGCATCACATGAAGAGTTCCCAAGTTCCGTACCCGAGCCAAGACTAGAGTCACGCCATCTGTACACCGGATATCGCGTGGCCAGTATGCAGTTGTCCGCCACACTTGTCCCGGAGATGAGGGGCGTCCCCGGTTTCGATATCGTCTAAGTTCGTTTCGATGCGTCATCAATGGTTCGCTTGCGCTCGTCTCTCTAGTCCATACATGCCGAAGTTCATCCTCGGCTTTTAACCGTAACGTTCACCACCGCAGCCTTTCGGACTGAAGCAGCTTACGGCTGTTTGAAGCCTGTCACTGCAGACCGGCTTCGAAGGGCCTACCTTCATCTCGGATACAGCATCGGTCCCACACTACTCCGTGAGCCCGTTCTTGGCACAACCCCTCATCGAACCCGGCGGGCCTATCTCAGGCACCGGGCTCTCGGACAAGACATCACGCCTACGCCCACGCCACGCTGCGCCCTCGCGCGGAGAGGCGTACGAGACCAAAGTACCCGTAAAGGTGCGAGAGTGGATACGTCCCGCCCTTGCGTCGCCTGACCTTATACTTGTTGCGCAACCACCGACGCAACCGCGTCGCCGTATAGGTGTCGATCGCCCGATAGGCACGGCTGACGGTCCCTACACTGAAGTAGTTCGCCCAGCCGCGCAGCTTGCGGTTCAACTTGCCCACCAGCTCCATGGTTTCTTGCCATCCCGTCTTCAGGTCGGTCAGCGCATGGACCTTCTCGACCATGCGCCGGATACTCTTCTTCGACGGCCACAGGGCAATACGTGCTTTCCCCGTCGTCGCCGAATACCGCCTGCCAAACGAGTATCCCAGAAAGTCGAACGTCTCTTCCGGTACCTTGCAGATGCGTGTCTTCTCCTCGTTCACCGTCAGCTTCAGCTTGCCCATGATCACGCGCATCCACTGCAAGGCTTCTTCCGCCTTGCCGCTTTTGCACAGAATCACAAGATCGTCGGCATAGGTGACAATGCGACTGCCAAGGCTGCGTTCCAACCCCAGTTTCTTCCACGCCAACACAAACCGTCGCATGTACAAATTAGACAGCAGTGGTGAGATGGGAGAGCCTTGTGGAATACCCCGCCCCTTGTCCTTGGCCTCAGTCGTCCGTTTCTTCCTGCCTCGCTGGTCGGTTTCTTCAACAGCGCATTCCAGCCACATCTTGATGAGATGCAGCACACGCCGATCCACGATGCGTCGCGCAAGCGACAGCATCAGTTCGGTGTGTGGAATGCTGCCGAAGTAGTCCGCGAGATCGGCATCAACGACATCCGTGTGACCCAGAAACAACCGGTCCTTTACCTCCTCTGCCGCCTGCTGGGCATTGCGGCCCGGCCGGTAGGCGTACTGCTCGGAAGGAAGGTCGGCTTCGAAGATCGGTTCGAGCACCAGCATCGCTGCTGTCATGCACGTCCGATCCCGCAGGGTCGAGATGCCCAACGGTCTGAGCTTGGGGCTCTTCGCCGTTGAGTTGGCCTTCGCGATGAACACTCTTCTGATCGGGTCCGGTCGATAGCTCTCCTCTCTGAGGGCCTGCGCCAGTTCGGCTAGCCATCGCTCCACGCCATACGCTTCAACGTCCGCGAATTCCTGACCGTCCACACCCGGCGCACCCTTGTTAGAGTGGCACTGGGCATAGGCATGGGCCAGGATGTCTTCCCGGTAAATCTTGTCGTACAGCGCATAGAAACGATAGCCAGTTTCTGACTTCGCTTTCGCGTGTAACGCCATCTGCAGTTTCTGAACACTAATCGGAGTTGTTAGGTTGCCCAATCCCCAGGTCCCTCACTACGTCTTGCGTCTGTCTTGAACCAAGGCTCCTTCCCTCTGCCGCCATTACGCGGCTTCTCAGGTAGTACGAGCCTCTCCGCCACCCCAAGGCGCCCGAACCATCTCTCACGAGCGTTCGGTTGGTCATCCCTGACCACGCCAAGGGGCTTCCCGTGTTGCGCGCGCTTTCCTTGTGTACATGCTGCTACCACTACCCCGGCACAGCGACTGGACGTACTACTTTGCTCTTTCATCCAGCCGTATCAGCCTTCCCCGGTATGGCTGCCGGGTCGGCCTGCGCATCGACCTTTTCGAGGTTTGCTCGGTATTCACTCGCGTTGCGGCCTGCACACTCGCGCTGTCACCGTATATCGTGACAAGCTTTACCCAAAGGCTTCAACCATTTCGTTGCCTCCATAGTTGCTCCGGGTGCTTCCGGCTGGAGCAGTTTGCCGGGTGGGGCTTTCACCCACTGGAAAAGCGCCGCCTTATCACGGCGCACGCCACAACCGGTCATTGGCGAGGCAGTAAAATCGCACTAAGATTGTCCGGTCCTCGGCATGTAAGAGACACCGGTGAAGATTGATACGATGGCCGAACCTCGGCCCTTTCCGGTCGATCGCCATATGTCGATTCTAGCCAATCACGAACGTTCGCAGCGAAATAATGTCGGTAATCGCTCCCAGTTCATGCATTACCAAGGTCCAGGCTTTAGATGAGCGATTCGATAATCATGTTATCTTTGTATCGCTTAGCCGCACATAAATCGATAACCCTGTCAGTTCACCCGAGATCACCCTTATGAAGATGCGTTTTGCATTGTTGATAGCCACGTCTTTGCTCGCAGGCTGTGTAACGTATGAACCCACGAACCCAGAAAGCTACCCTCGGGTGAGCACTGCCAACCCGCCGCCTGCGATGGGCGCCGGGATCTATCTGTCGGCATACCCGGAACTCGACGTCGTGCCAGGTTACCCCGTCTACTATGCGCCACAGGTGGACGGAAACTACTTCTTCTACGACGGCCTGTACTGGGTGTTCCAGGGAGATAATTGGTATGCGAGCAGCTGGTATAGCGGGCCGTGGGATCTGGTGGATCGTGAGTATGTTCCTCCGTATGTGCTGCGCGTTCCGGTGCGCTACTATCGCCAGCCACCGTCGTATTTTCGCGGCTGGCGGCCTGACGCTGCGCCACGTTGGGCTGAGCACTGGGGCCGCGACTGGGAACAGCGTCGAAGCGGCTGGGACCAATGGGACCGGCGCTCCCCCCCACCTCCTGCACCATTGCCGGTCTACCAGGGGCAGTATTCCGGGGACCGCTATCCTCGTGTCCCACAACAACAATACTCGATCCGATCCGAGCATTACCGCTACCAGCCGATTGACCCCATAACGCTGCAGCGTTTTCAACAGCGCGAGGAGCCGGCACAGCAACGTTATCCAGACCACCAACAACAGCAAGGACAGGAGCGTCAGCAGCGCCTGGAACAGCAACGCCAACAACAGCAAGGACAGGAGCGTCAGCAGCGCCTTGAACAGCAACGCCAACAACAGCAAGAGCAGGAGCGTCAGCAGCGCCTGGAGCAGCTACGCCAACAACAGCAAGGACAGGAGCGTCAGCAGAGGCGTCAAGAGCAAGACTATGGCAGCGAACTCATGACGCCAAAGGAAAACGCCGAATATCGTGCCAGGATGCAGGCTGTGAAGACCGCTGAGGAGCGAGAACAAATCCGCAAGGAACATCATGAGAAGATGAAAGAGCGAGCCAAAGCCCGCGGCGTGACTCTGCCCGATGAGCCGCCCGCAGGAGGGGACGGCATGGGTCCCAATGATGGAGGAATGAGGCCTGGGGGAGGGCGTAATCGCTGATCCGCGCCTAACAACCCAACGCTGCACCTCACTCCGCACGCCCAAAACACCGGCGCGCTTGCTTCCGGCGCGCCGGTGAGCTTGAAGGTCCGAAAGGCGGACTTATGGGACCTCCGGGTCAAGTGTGGGAATGTCTGTTCCATCCCCAGGTAGCAGTCATTAAGCAGCTAACGGCTCGTAGGTTCGCTTGGGGTCGATAGGGTGAGTAGCGTTTCTCGACAAGCTGCCGCTCGGATTAGAAGCCCCAGATTTCTCGCTGGAAATTGTCGAACGGCGGCAATGCGAAGTGCAGCTGCCGCGAAAGCAGCAAAACCTCACTGGCCGTTCAGGCCAACTACCGGCCTGAAACCTGGTTAGCGTAAATCGACTAACGAAATATTTTCGGGTTGCGAAGCAAGGTGCCGGCAGCCATCTACTGCCGCTTCCCCGAAATTGTCATGCAATGTACGGATTGGCCTTCCGCTCGGTTATACACTCGTATTCACCCATCTCGAATTCACGGCAAACCCATGGCCTATTCTCGCAAATCGTGCATTTCATGGTGTTTCTGTCGAGGGCCGCAAACCAGCCGTCTTCCAGGCGCGCCATGGTCTGGCAGCCCCACTTGTCCCACTCGATAAAGCGATCGGGCACGCATGTATCGGTAATTAGCATCACCTCCAACCTGCAGCAGCGGGCCTTGCAGCTTGCACAGGTCCCTTCGGATTCAGGCATGGCTGTCGCTCCGATGGTCATCAAGTCTGTCGTTTTGGTCATGCGTATCTACCTGCTCTGGCTTCCGATTAACGAGGCGCGGCACACGTTGAATCGACAAGCTGCTATGGGGCGCTGACGCCCCAAACACAGTTAGCCGGAGCAGAGTGTCTTTAATCAAGGTCATCGTCGCGGATTTTGCGCAGTCGCCGACTGACGCGAATAGGAATCCCCGCATTGAGAACTGCCTACTTTCGCTGCTCGTTTTCTCGGCCGACAAATTTCCCTTGACAATAAATTTGCCAGATCTATGGTGCATGAATTGAGTTGCGCTATGCAATTGGCAGAGGAGGCAAGTATGGCAAATCATGGGGAAACAGCGAATCGCGATTTGGGCATCGGGGCGGTGTGTTCTGCTTAGCTCGATCGGGCCATAAGGACAACAATGCCGAGCAGTCTCGCACAGCCACTACTCTTTCGCTGAGTTTTTCAGCCCTATCCTACACAGCGTTGCAGCACTCCCCGACTGTCGCCAGAGGGGCAATAAACGCACACTGTGCGTCACCGGCTTTCGGGCATGGCTCCATTCAGGCTTGCTGTCACACTCAATGCCTGACTTTTGCACTCACACTCAAAGATGCTTTATGAACGATACCGAAACCACGCAGACCGACGGCAAAATGCCAATTTATGATGCAGTCAAATATCTCAGCAAGGAAAACTTGGAACAGACCGTGCGCAAGAACGCAGGTGACCGTAATTTTTCGCTGAATGACGGACACTTTGAGGTCATCTATTCGCTGCTCGCACATTACAAACGAGACTGCACTAAGCGCGACTATCTGGCCGCGCACGAGCACATGCGCTTTCTTGAAGAAGCCTATGAGTTCAAGGGCGGCAGCAAATATCTCGACATGCTGTTCGATGGGTTGGCCGATACACGCGGGGTGCTGATGCCGATTCACGAACCGGCCGGTCTGCCCCCCTTACATCTTTAAACTCACAGCGATGTCGTGTTCGTATTTTTGAGACCGGAAGAGACCTGAGCCCATGATCGCTAGCAACCCCTTCGCCGAACTCGCCGCCTTCATCCCCCCGACTGTCATGCAGGCCTACATCATGCTGATGTTCCTTCTGGTGGTGGCCGGGACGATACTCGACATGCTGCACAAAAAAAGCGCCCGGTACTTTTTTGAGAACGCCAGGCGGGCCAGAATGAACGCGACGCGCACGCTGGGTACGGGTGAAAAAGGCGCGCTGGCCTTGAAGACCGTCGCCAAGGAGGTGCTGACCTCGGGTGAATTCAACAATCCCAAACGCCGCATTTCGCACCTTTTCACCATGTACGGCTTCATCATTTTTGTCGTCACCACGGCAATACTGATCTTTGCCTATCCGACCCTGGAAGATCCGGCGCCGACCATCCTGCCGCTGCTTTGGCACTTGGGCGCGGCCATGCTGTGCCTCGGTGGTTACTGGTTCTGGTTCAGCATCCGTGTTGACGTCGCCTCCGAGGGCGTCAAGTGGTATCAGCTGAACGGACGCGGCGACCTTTTCATTGTCGGCCTGCTGGGCATGGCCACCTTCGCGCTGCTCTGGTCTTTCTCCATGGGCGCCGGCGCGTTGAACAGGCTATTCTTCGTATTGTTCGTCGCCTTCACCACGCTGCTCTTCGGCTCGGTGTACTGGTCCAAGTTCGCGCACATGTTCTTCAAGCCTGCGGCCGCCTTCCAGAAGCGCGTCATCAAGGCCGATGGTTCGAGAGAAAACATGCCCGCGATCTACGATGTGTCGGATCCCGAGGTGCAGGCGAGGTTTCCGGATATCCCGGCCTACATGGGCGCGAATCCGCCCAACATGGGGCTGGGCATCAAGCGTGAAACGCCCAACCATTTTTGATCGCCCGATCAATCCAGCAGAATCGAGAGGAACTCCATGCCTACCTTTGTGTACATGACGCGTTGCGACGGTTGCGGATACTGCGTCGACATCTGTCCATCAGACATCATGCACATCGATAAAGTCACACGGCGCGCCTACAACATCGAGCCGAACATGTGCTGGGAGTGCTACTCGTGCGTCAAGGCTTGCCCGCAAGACGCGATCGACGTGCGCGGTTACGCCGACTTCGCGCCGCTGGGCCATTCGGTGCGCGTCCGCCGCGACGAGGAGAAAGGCGTCATTGCCTGGCGCATCAAGTTCCGCAACGGCGAAAAAGACATGGAGCTGCTGGCGCCGATCACGACGAAGCCCTGGGGCAAGCACATTCCGCAACTCTCCGCTGTGCCCGCGCCGAGCCAGGCAATGCGTGACAGCCAGTTGCTGTTCAACGAGCCCAAATACATCCGTATGGACGAAGGCGACCTGCACACGCTGGAATCGAACGGTCTCGTGATGAAGGAAGGGGTGTACTACTGATGGCTTACAACACGGTTGTCGAAGACAACATCGACATCCTCGTCGTAGGCGCGGGCCTCGGCGGCACGGGTGCTGCATGGGAAGCGCGCTACTGGGGGCAGGACAAGAAGATCGTCATCGCCGAAAAGGCCAACATGGACCGTTCGGGCGCGGTGGCCCAGGGCCTCTACGCGATCAACTGTTACATGGGCACGCGCTGGGGCGAGAACAAGCCTGAAGATCACGTCCGTTATGCGCGCATGGACCTGATGGGGATGGTGCGCGAAGACCTGCTGTTCGACATGGCGCGTCACGTCGATTCCGCCGTTCACCAGTTCGAGGAGTGGGGCCTGCCGATCATGCGCGACCCCAAGACCGGCCACTATCAGCGCGAGGGGCGCTGGCAGATCATGATCCACGGCGAATCCTACAAGCCCATCGTCGCCGAGGCCGCCAAGAAATCTGCCGACAAGGTCTTCAACCGGGTCTGCATCACCCATCTGCTCATGGACGACGCCAAGGAGAATCGCGTGGCCGGCGCGGTCGGCTTCAACGTTCGTACCGGCGATTACCACGTCTTCAAGTCCAAGACGGTGGTTGTCGGCGCGGGCGGCGCATCCAATATCTTCAAGCCGCGCTCGGTCGGTGAGGGCGCGGGCCGCGTCTGGTATGCGCCGTGGTCGTCGGGCTCGGCCTACGGCCTGATGATCCAGGCGGGCGCGAAAATGACCCAGATGGAAAACCGTATCGTCCTGGCGCGATTCAAGGACGGTTACGGTCCGGTGGGGGCTTACTTCCTGCACCTGAAAACCTACACGCAGAACGGTAACGGCGAAGAGTACGAGTCGAAGTGGTTCCCGGCGCTGACTGAAATGGTGGGCAAGGAATATCTGGATACCGAAGGCCAGCACCTGTCCCATAAACCCATTCCGACCTGTCTGCGCAACCACGCATTCATTTCCGAGGTGAACGCCGGTCGCGGCCCTATCCACATGGTGACGATGGAGGCCTTCCAGGATCCGCACCTCGAGGAGATCGGCTGGCACAACTTCCTCGGCATGACCGTGGGCCAGGCCGTGCTGTGGGCGGCGACCGATGTCAATCCGAAATATGAAAACCCCGAGCTGACCACCTCCGAGCCCTATGTGATGGGCTCGCACGCGACCGGTTGCGGCGCCTGGTGTTCAGGCCCGGAGGACATTTCCCCTCCGGAATACTACTGGGGCTACAACCGCATGACCACGGTCGAAGGCCTGTTCGGCGCGGGCGATGCCGTCGGCGGGACGCCGCACGCGTTTTCGTCGGGCTCGTTCACCGAAGGCCGGCTGGCCGCCAAGGCGGCGTGCAAATACATCGACGACGGCAAGGCCGAGGACATCCAGGTGAGCGACGCACAGATCCACCGCCGCGGCGAGGAAATCTTCAAGCCGATGGAGCATTACCGGATCTACCGCAACGAAATCACCGCGGGCAGCGTCAACCCGAACTACATCAATCCCAGACAGGGCCTGGACCGTCTGCAGAAGTTGATGGACGAGTACTGCGCGGGCGCGACGGTCAACTACATGACCAACGACAAGCTGCTGCAGATCGGCCTGAAGAAACTCAAGATCATGGAAGAAGACCTGGAGAAGGTCGCCGCCGAGGACATCCACGAACTGCTGCGCGCCTGGGAGCTGAAGCATCGCCACCTCACCTCCGAAGCGGTCATGCAACACACCCTGTTCCGCAAGGAAACCCGCTGGCCGGGCTACTACTACCGCGGCGATGCGATGAAGCTCGACGACGCGAACTGGCACGTCCTCACGGTATCGCGTCGTGACCCCGTGACCGGCGAATACACCATGGAAAAGGCCCCGTGCTACCACCTGGTCGGCAAGGAGGAGTAAGCCGCAGCCCCGGCGGCGCGCCGGATGGCCACCGCCGGCCCTGAAGACCCGCACGTTTCTTGCGCAGGTTTTATTTTTTGTTCAGCGACCCATCAGGAATGACTCATGACCAGTTCCGTCGTTCAGGCCACACCCAAGACCTCCGTCAACATCATCGATCACACCGACGAAGCGATCCTGGAGATCGCCCACCCCATGTGGCGCGACCTGATCAAATACTCCAACCAGGGGCAATACGGAAAATTCATCCGCAAGTTCTCCTATGATTTGCTGCTCGGCCTCAATGAAATCGAAGTCGGCAAAC
>JBAWGM010000300.1:0-4522 GCA_049592895.1 Thiobacillaceae bacterium
GAACAAGTGGTCTCTGTATATCGGGCTTCCTGCAGGCCGTGCTCTGCCAGGCGCTGGCTCTCCCGCTCTTCGGAGAGGGCCCGGTCGGCGCGGTCCCGCTCCTGACGGGCTTCAAATACTCTTTCCCGGGCGAACTCGATCTGGCTGCGATGTTCTTTCAGTCTTTCTTCAACTGCTCGGGCTTCGGCTTCTTCACTGCCCAGTTGCCCTTCCACCTCAGCCAATTCCTGTTCGATCCGGCTGCGGCGGTGGGTGATGCGTTCCAGGGTTTGCTGCAAATGAATTACCTCCATCTGCGCGGTATGCTGGCGATTTTGAGATTGGCCGGCTTGATGACGCAATTGCTGGATCAGTTGCTGGGCCGCGGTCATGGATTCGCTGGTGGCCTGAAGCGCCATCTCCAGCTGGAGGGCCCGGCTCTTGTTTTCCTGGGTTGCCTGCTCAAGGCGTTCGATGTTCCGGCTCCGGGCGAGCACCCCTTCTACTGCCGTGTGGGGGCCGTGGAAGGTGACGCTGTAACGGGTAAACACATGACCCTGTGGCGTTACAATGCGTTCGCCCTCTTTCAGGCTGTCTTGCAGGGACCTGGCGTGCTCGTATGAGTCTCCAACGCGCACTCCTGTCAGCCATTCGGCTAGCGCGCCGTCCAGAGCCGGGTTCTTGACGCGGATCTTGGCAAACAGCTCAGACCTCTGTCCCGCACCGGTACCCTCGGAAACCAGGGTAAGCCGGGCCGGGGGGGGTGACTCGAACCAGCTTGAAATGGCTTCTGCTTCCAACGCTTGTAAACGTTCCTGCAGCAGGGCCTCCGTAGCTGCTTCCCAACCAGGATCTACGTCCAACTGCTCGAACAATCGGGATTTGGAACTCAACCCTTGGATGTTCAGCCACTGTCCCAACTTTTCGTCCGCCTTCAGACTTTCCTGCAATTGCTTCAACGCCAGAAGTTCAGCGTCTGCCTGGTTCAACTGCTTTCTGCACTCGTCCAGTGCCTGGCTGGCTGCATTGCGGTCAGTCTCCAGTTCAGGCAATTGCGCTTCCTTCTGCTCCAGTTCCGCCTTGATCTGGGCAAGGGATGCGGCAAGATTGGCTGCTTCCGCTTCCTTGGCCGAAAGCGCTGCCGCATCGGGGCGAGGCAGGCTGTCCCGTTCCTGGCTCAAACGCCGCTGCCGTTCTTCCAATTGCTGGATCAGTTTGCGCGCGTGCGCCAGATGAGTCTCGTCCACCTGCCGGGATTGTTCTGCTTGCGCCAGCTCCCGCTGGGCTTCGCCGACAGCATCTTGGGTGGCCTTGAACGCTTCTTCGCGTGCGGGCAAATGGGCATTCGCCTGTTCCAATCGCTGCTCGGCGGCAAGGAGTTTGTCAGCTAGCCCGGCCTTTTTCTGCGTCCATTCCGCCAGAGCCGCCGCGGCGATTCCACCGCGCTCGTCCATCTGGGCCTTTCTCTGTTCCAGATCCTTGAGCTGCTTTTGCAGGCGCTCGCGATTCTCGCGCAGAAACTTGAATTCCTGCTCGATGCGGGAGACTTCAGCCTGCGCCGCATAGAACTCGCCCTGCAGTGTGTTGAATGTGTCCTGCGCCGCATAGTGCTCAGTACGGGTGGTTTCCAGGTTCTTCTCTATTTCCCGCAGACGCGAGGTTTCCGCTTCAAGCCGGTTACCCACCTCCCCAAGATCTCGGGCCAATCTGCCGCGAGCCGACTGGGCGTCGCGCTTTTTCACATACCAAAGCATTTGCTGAGCCGCACTGAGCTCTGCCTGATATTGCTTGTGCTGGCGCGCAACTTCGGCCTGTGCCGTCAGCTTTTCGATCTGGGTCGTGAACTCGCGCCGGATATCCGCAACCCGGTTCAGATTCGCTCGCGCATCCTTGAGTCTGGCTTCCGTCTCCTTGCGCCTTTCCTTGTACTTGGAAATGCCCGCGGCCTCTTCCAGATAAGCCCGCAGTTCCTCAGGTTTGGCTTCGATGATGCGGGAAATCATTCCCTGCTCGATGATGGCGTAGGCCCGCGCGCCCAGCCCGGTACCGAGGAAAAGGTCGGCCACATCCCGTCGCCGTACGTGCATGTTGTTGATGTAGTAGCTGGACTCGCCGCTCCGGGCCAGCACCCGTTTGACTGAAATTTCGGCGTACGTGGACCACTGTCCGGCCGCCCTGCCCTGGCTGTTGTCGAACAACAGTTCAACGGATGCTCGGGATACCGGCTTGCGCGCGCTGGAGCCGTTGAAGATCACATCCTGCATGGACTCGCCGCGCAGATGCTTGGCAGATGATTCCCCCATGACCCAGCGCACCGCATCGATGACATTGGACTTGCCGCAGCCGTTGGGGCCGACAACTCCAGTCAACTGGGCGGGTATCGGGATGATGGTGGGATCGACGAAGGACTTGAAGCCGGCGAGCTTGATGGATGTAAGGCGCAAGGCATTTCCCTGAAAGTTGGTCTCCCCGGATCACCGCAGGCTCTTGCGTCGCAATGACGTCATTGCGAGCCGCGGCCGAGGCAATCCGGTCATTTATAATCAGCAGACCAGCATTAAACGATCGCTTCATCTGCCCTGCGAATATTACTACGACCCAGCCATGCCTTCCTCCCCATCCAAGTCGCTTGAAACCTTCTCCAATCCAAAACCTGAGCGGGATTTTCGCATTCACATGGAAATCCCTGAATTCACGTGTCTTTGCCCCAAGACCGGCCAACCGGATTTTGCGGCGCTGTACCTGGATTACATCCCGGACAAAGTCTGCGTGGAGCTGAAAAGCCTCAAGCTCTACATCTGGTCGTTTCGCAATGAAGGGCATTTTCATGAGGACGTTACCAACCGCATCCTCGATGATCTGGTCAAAGCGACCAGGCCGAGGTTCATACGGCTGACCGCCAGGTTCCATGTGCGCGGCGGCATTTTCACCAACGTGGTAGCCGAGCATCGCAAGAAAGGATGGAAGCCTCGGCCAACAGTGGAATTGAGCGAGTTCGAGCCGCAGTCCAATACTCGTGGCTGAATACTATCTCGGCCTTGATTTCGGGACTTCGGGAGCGCGGGCCTGTCTGATCGACTCTGCCGGAGATGTCGTTCACGAAAAGCGGTTCACCTATTCTGATTCTCCCTGTCAGCAAACGGAAGACTGGCGTGCAGCGCTCATTGACCTGTTGTCCAGCATTCCGACCGGAGCAAGATCCCGGCTGGTCGCTGTGGCCGTCGACGCCACCTCCGGCACGGTTTTGCTTGCAGACGCCGACGGGCAAGCCCTGGGCCCTGCCCTGCTGTACTCCGATGCGAGCGCCTTCGAGGAGGCGCAAAAACTTGCCCCGTTGGCCGGCGAGCAGCAGTTTGTGGCAAGCCCTTCGTCAGGACTGAGCAAGCTCCTTAGGCTCCTGAATCAAATCGGCAGCGAACGCGCCCGTCACGCCTGCCACCAGGCGGACTGGCTTACCGGGCTGCTAAGCGGCCGGTTCGGCATCAGCGACTATCACAACGCCCTCAAGACCGGCTGCGATCTGGAGTCGCTCACTTGGCCAAGCTGGATACAAGCCCTGCCGATCTGGCCTCTGTTGCCCGAAATTGTCGCCCCCGGGTCAACCATCTGTCGCCTCGACCCGGTCGTGGCCAGCCGTTTTGCGCTTAACCCCGCCTGTGTGGTGCGGGCCGGCACGACCGACAGCATTGCCGCATTCATTGCGGCCGGTGTTAACCAGCCCGGCGAGGCGGTGACCTCGCTGGGTTCGACGCTGGCTCTCAAGCTATTGTCGGCCACTCGGGTGGATGACCCGGAATGCGGGGTATATTCGCATCGTTATGGCCGCCTCTGGCTCGCCGGAGGTGCCTCGAACGCAGGTGCGGCGGTGTTCAGACAGTATTTTTCCGACCAGCAGTTGGCCGATCTTTCACAATGGATCAATGCGGAGGAAGACAGCGGGTTGGACTACTACCCCTTGCCTGCTCAGGGTGAGCGGTTTCCTGTCAGCGACCCGCAGCTTCCGCCGCGTCTCGAGCCCAGACCGGCGGATGACAGGGCATTCCTGCATGGCCTCCTGCAGTCCGTGGCCCGGATTGAGGCGCAAGGCTACCGCAGACTTGAGGAACTTGGCGGAAGCCGGCTCGAGCGCGTCATGACGGCAGGCGGCGGGGCGAAAAACGAAACCTGGCGGCGCATCCGGCAAAGGGCACTGGGCGTGCCGGTGGAAGTGTCCGCGCATACCGAAGCCGCATACGGAGCTGCGACGCTGGCGCGTCTGGGGACTGACGTATTGGCACACTAGATGCGGCAAGGCGAATTACCGCGACATCAAGAGGCTAGACAACAGTCTTTATAACTGTAATCACATCAGTACTGTCCGGTTAAAAGTCGTATAAATTCAGTTGGTTGGGCAAATCAGTCTGTTCTGGAAACTGCACACTGCCTGTGAAGGCCTGAGACAGCTGGGTTTTCTCAAAGACTGAGACCGATAAAATCTGTAGCAACGAGTAGAGCGAGGCATCGATTTGAAGCTCCTTCTTAACAATGGCGATCAGCACGTAAG
>JBAWGM010000301.1:0-2989 GCA_049592895.1 Thiobacillaceae bacterium
GTACCGAAGTCATCGATGGACAAGCCAATTCGCTTTAGACGCAAGCGGGCGAGAATGTCCAGTTGCGCCAGCAGGTCATTCATCAGCCGGCTTTCGGTCACCTCCAGCACCAGGCTGGTCAGTGGAACCCCAGCCGCACGGGCTTCTTCCGCGATGAACTCGGGAAAGTCGAGATCGGCGAGATTTTCCATCGAGACATTGACCGACACATGCAGATTCAGGCCAGCCGCTTGCCAGTTGCGGGTGTCGTGCAGGGCCTCGGACAGCACCGCACGCGTCAGGCAGTCGATCAGGCCATGATCCTCTGCCATGCCGACAAACCGGTCCGGCATCACCAGGCCGTCACGCGGATGCTGCCAGCGCACCAAAGCTTCCATGCCTGCGATTGTGCCGCTGCCGACCATGATCTTGGGTTGATAGTAATTGACCAATTGTCCAGTCGCGATGGCATCGCGCAGTTCCTTGGGCGCATACGTCTTCTGGTCGACGCGCGTGGCGCATGCGCCGGGTGGACAATACCGCTCCAGAATGTCCTGCAACTCGTGGGGAGAAACCGGTTTGTGCAGGGTGCCGAGCACATTGAGCCGCCGCGCCACAGCCAGCTTTTCCGCCGTCTTCAGGATGCGCTCGTCCTCGCCGCTCACCAGCACCACCGCACCGGTGTAACCGATGCCGGCAAGGTGGCGGACGAACTCCACACCGTCCATTTCCGGCATCTGCAGATCGCAAAACACCAGGTCCACCGCGACCCCGGTCTCAAGCAGCGCCAGCGCATCCCCCGCAGAGTCGCGGGACTCCACCCGGGTCACACCGAGGTTGCCCAACTGCCGCGCCAGCAGCTTGAGCGCGAAGGGCTCGTCATCAACCAGAAGCGTTTTCATTTTCAGTCAGCTATTGCCATTTCCAAAAAAATCCAGACACCGGTGCCGATCACCGTTCGTTCATCCAGAGAGAATTTCGCCTATGCTGGCATCCACTTCCGCCAGGGCTGTTTCGAATCGCAGCCGGTCTTTTTCGACCCCCTGCTTGTCGCCGGCCTTGCCCGCGCTTTCCAGCTCGGCGCACAGTTCACCCAGGGGCAGTGCGCCCACCGAGCGCGATGAGGACTTGAGTTTGTGGGCGATGGCCCCGACCTGCCGGGTATCGCCTGCGGAGCAGGCGGCACGCAATTCCACCGCCAGGCGTCGCGCCGAAACCAGGTAATCCGACAGAAGTTCGCGCACGATTTCCTCGTCATCGCCAACCAATGCTTTCAGGACTGCCACGTCCATCGCGGCCCCTGTCTGTGGCCTGACGGGTTGGGCCTGCGGGGCGGCGGCCAGGGGCGGCGTATCCTTCCTTGGTAACCACCTTTGTAATGCTTCCCCCAAGCGCCCAAGCGGTACCGGCTTGGTCAAATATTCGTCCATGCCCGCAGCCATGGCACGGTCCGTCTCGCCACGCAGGGCATTGGCGGTCAGGGTAAGGATGGGCATGTGATGGCTGCTTCCCTCTTCTGCACGGATGGTCTGGGCCAGGGTGTAGCCGTCCATCTCCGGCATGTGCAGGTCGGTCAGCAATAAAGGATACCTTCCGGCGCGCCACAGACCCAGGGCCTCGATGCCATTGCTGGCAACTTCCGCCGCGTAACCAAGCAGCCCAAGCTGGGCCTGGATCACCTTTTGGTTGATCGTGTCGTCTTCCGCAACCAGGATCAACCGGCCTTGGGCTCGTGCCTCGGCGATGCTGGGTGGCGCAGGCTGTGCATCCGGCAGGCGAGAGCTACCGGCATTGTCGAGCATTTGGGGTGAAGCCCGGCCCGCCAGTACCGCCACCGCACGGAGCAGCGCCTGAGGCCGCAGGACGTTGCCATCCAGGGTGAGCGTTTCCGGATCCGCCTGCCGAGCCGACTGGCGCTGGCCGCGCGTGATAAGTAGTCTTCGCAGGTTCGGCATGGTGACGACGTTCGCGGCCCAGGGCGCCGGTGTCGTCTGCTCCTGCATTGCATCATGAATCAGGACCATGGGGGGGTGCAGCGTCTGCGTCGCCAGGGCGGCGGCGTTCAGATCTGCCGCGCAAACCACATTTGCCCCGCCCGTTTCGAGATAGGCACGCAGATCGTCGGCGGCAAAATGGGAACTCTCGACTACGATGCAACTGACGCCTGCAAGTACCGACGGGTCGGCTGCAGGCTGCTCGGTGGGTAGTTCGAAAGGCAGTTCAAGGGTGAAGGTCGAACCTTCGCCAACCTTGCTTTCCACCGTGATTTGGCCGTGCATCAAATCGGCCAGCCGCTTGCAGATGGCGAGCCCCAGCCCGGTACCTCCGAATCGCCGGGTAGTCGTTCCTTCGGCCTGGGTGAATGGAGTAAACAGCGTAGGCAGGGTTTCCGGCGCAATGCCAATGCCGTTGTCGATGATCTGGAACGTTACTCGCAGGGGGGCGGCCTCCACCAGTTGTGCACGCAGCGACACGCGACCCTTGCGCTCTGAACTGCCCCCAGAGAACTTGATCGCATTGCCGACCAGGTTGTACAGCATCTGGCGCAGGCGGAGGTCGTCAGTAAATACCCGTTCGGGTATTCCGGGATCCACGAACACGGTGAGATCTACTGCTTTGCTTGTGGCGAGCGGCAGCAGCGAAGTGCACACGCCTTCGATAACATTGCCGATCGATGCCGGGACTTGTCCAATCTCCAGGCGGCCCGCCTCGATCTTGGAGAAGTCCAGGATGTCATCGATGAGGCTCAACAGCATGGAGCCGGAGTCTTGGATGGTCTTTACCAAATCGGCCTGATATTCGGATAGGCGGCTGTGCCTCAAGACGTCCACTGTGCCCAGGACACCATTCATTGGCGTGCGGATCTCATGGCTCATGTTGGCCAGGAATTCACTTTTCACCCGGGCCAAACGTTCGGCTTCGACTCGTGCCCCGACCAATTCAGCGGTGCGCGTTGATACCTGTTCTTCCAACTGCGCGTGGTGATCGACAAGGGCCTGCTCCGCATACT
>JBAWGM010000302.1:0-23235 GCA_049592895.1 Thiobacillaceae bacterium
GAAGATTGCAGCCTTGGTCCGGTTCGCGTCCAGGACCCGATCCGATTCGAATATATCCAGGACCGCGCAGGCCGCCCGGCAGGCCAGCGGGTTGCCCGTATAGGAATGGGAATGGAGAAAACCCCGCGCGATTTCGTCCCCATAGAACGCGGCGTAGATATCGTCCGTGGTCTGCACGCAGGACAAGGGTAGATAGCCCCCGCTGATGCCCTTGGACAAACACAGTAAATCGGGCCGTATGCCCGCTTGCTCACAGGCAAACATGGTTCCGGTGCGGCCGAAACCGACCGCGATCTCATCGGCAATCAGGTGGACCTGATAACGATCGCAGATTTCGCGTGCCCGGCTCAGGTATATCGGGTGATACATTGCCATCCCCGCAGCGCCCTGGACCATTGGTTCGACGATGAAAGCTGCCGTATTGTCCGCATGTTCCGCCAGGTGGGTCTCCAGCGCACCGGCAGCCCGCAGAGCGTACGCTTCGGCGGACTCCCCCGCTTCCGCGGCGCGGAAATCCGGCGTCGGCAGTTGACAGGTTCGTCGCAGCAAGGGCGCATAAACGTCTCTGAACAACGCCACATCTGTGACCGACAGCGCGCCCAGGGTTTCGCCGTGATAGCCATTTTGCAGGCTGAGGAAACCTGTCTTGTTCGGTTTCCCCGTGTTGCACCAGTAGTGAAAGCTCATCTTCAGCGCGATCTCGACTGCAGATGCGCCATCCGAAGCGAAGAACGCGTGCCCCAGGCCGGTGAGCCGCGCAAGCCGCGCCGACAATTCGACCACCGGTTCGTGCGTGCAGCCTGCGAGCATGACATGCTCGATCCTGCCGAGCTGATCGATGATGGCCGCATTGATGCGCGGATTGGCGTGCCCGAACAGATTTACCCACCAACTGGAAATCGCATCGAGATAGCGTTCGCCCGCTTCATCGAAGAGCCACGCCCCTTCGCCGCGTACAATCGGCAGCGGCGGCGCAAGATCCAGCGACTTCATCTGGGTGCAGGGATGCCAGAGAAACTGGCGCGAACGGGTCTGCAGGGGACTGGGCATGGGTGCAAGGCGGGCGGGTGCGCAGAGCCTATTGTATTCGCCATGACTGGGCGAGTTCGAAGCGAAAAGTCACCCCTCGGTTTCGCCCTGGCGAAAAAGGGATCAGGCGTTTGCTGCGCGCGGCCGGGCAGAAGCGTGACGCAAACACCGGGTTTTTTAGCTTCTTCTGCCGCCTCGCCATCCGCGCTGGCACCAGTGAAACCCAGGCCAGCGGCTTGGACCAGACTTGTTTCAGAAAAACTTGCCTCCGGTCTTGAATTTGGCCCATAAGACCCCTATCATTAGCAGCCTCTGACCGAGAGTGCTAACAACACCCGGTTCGATTTTCCCGTTCCGCCCCGGCGGAAACCAACTAAGTCATTGATTTTCAATGGAGACCATGGAATGAAAATTCGTCCTTTGCATGACCGCGTAATCGTCAAGCGGCTGGAAGAAGAGCGCAAGACTGCTTCCGGCATTGTCATCCCCGACACCGCCGCCGAGAAACCCGACCAGGGTGAAGTCGTCGCCGTCGGCCCCGGCAAGAAAGATGAACAGGGCCGGATCATGACGATGGCGCTGAAGGTCGGCGACCGCGTGCTGTTCGGCAAATACGCCGGGCAGGCCGTAAAGGTGGAAGGCGACGAACTGCTCGTCATGCGTGAAGAAGACATCATGGGCGTGATTGAGAAGTAATTCTTATCTGCACGACCTACAGACAGACAAACTCAAGGAGTAAGCAATGGCTGCAAAAATGGTTAAGTTTGGCGATGAAGCCCGCCACAAGATGGTCGCCGGGGTCAATATCCTGGCCAACGCGGTAAAAGCCACCCTGGGTCCGAAGGGCCGCAACGTGGTGCTGGACCGTTCCTTCGGCGCCCCCACGACGACCAAAGACGGTGTCTCGGTCGCCAAGGAAATCGAACTCAAGGACAAGCTGGAGAACATGGGTGCGCAGATGGTGAAGGAAGTCGCCTCCAAGACCTCCGACGTCGCCGGCGACGGCACCACGACCGCCACCGTTCTAGCGCAGTCCATCCTCAATGAAGGCATGAAGTACGTCGCCGCGGGCATGAACCCGATGGACCTGAAGCGCGGCATCGACAAAGCGGTCATCGCCATTACCGACGAACTGAAGAAACTGTCCAAGCCCTGCACCACCAGCAAGGAAATTTCCCAGGTCGGCGCCATCTCCGCCAATGCGGACGAATCCATCGGCAAGATCATCTCCGATGCCATGGACAAGGTCGGCAAGGAAGGCGTCATCACCGTTGAAGACGGTTCCGGCCTGGAAAATGAACTCGACGTGGTGGAAGGCATGCAATTCGACCGCGGCTACCTGAGTCCCTACTTCATCAACAACGCCGACAAGCAGATGGCTGTGCTGGAAGATCCGTTCGTGCTGCTGCACGACAAGAAGGTCTCCAACATTCGCGACCTGCTGCCGATCCTCGAACAAGTCGCAAAGGCCGGCAAGCCCCTGCTGATCATCGCCGAAGACATCGACGGCGAGGCGCTGGCCACCCTGGTAGTCAACAATATCCGCGGCATCCTCAAGACCTGCGCGGTCAAGGCCCCCGGCTTTGGCGACCGCCGCAAGGCGATGTTGGAAGACATCGCGGTCCTCACTGGCGGCACCGTGATCGCTGAAGAAGTCGGCCTGTCGCTGGAAAAAGCCACGCTGAATGACTTGGGCCGCGCCAAGCGGATCGAAGTTGGCAAGGAGAATTCCACCATTATTGACGGCGCCGGCGCCGCCGATGGAATCAAGGGCCGCATCACCCAGATCAACAAACAGATCGAAGAAGTCACGTCCGATTACGACAAGGAAAAGCTGCAGGAACGCAAGGCCAAGCTGGCCGGTGGCGTGGCCGTGATCAAGGTCGGTGCGGCGACCGAAGTTGAAATGAAAGAGAAGAAGGCCCGCGTGGAAGACGCGCTCCACGCCACCCGTGCGGCCGTGGAAGAAGGCATCGTGGCAGGCGGCGGCGTGGCGTATCTGCGCGCCCGTTCTGCGATTGCCAACATGAAGGGCGCCAACCATGACCAGGACGCCGGGATCAAGATCGTTTCCCGCGCCGTCGAAGAGCCGTTGCGCCAGATCGTGGTCAACTGCGGCGAGGAAGCATCCGTTGTGGTCAACAAGATCCTCGACGGCAAGGGCAACTTCGGCTACAACGCCCAGACCGGCGAGTATGGCGACATGATGGAAATGGGCGTGCTCGATCCGACCAAGGTTACCCGCACCGCCCTGCAAAATGCGTCCTCGGTTGCCGGCCTGATGCTCACCACCGAGTGCATGGTGGCCGACTTGCCGGAAGACAAGGGCCCTTCGATGCCTCCGGGTGGCGGCGGCATGGGCGGCATGGGGGACATGGGCTTCTGATCCCAAGCCCCTCCCTGCTCCGTCGAAGCCCCGCCGAGTGCGGGGCTTTTTGTCACTGCACTCGCCGCTCAACGCGGGGAGAGGGAGACAACCTGCGAACACAAGTGACATCGGCATAGTTCGCGCAGAATCCATTAAGATGCAGCAACTGCCCATTCAGCCAGGGCAACGGCACAGTGCGTTCTCAATCGCCAGAATTCTTGCGTGCCGCACGGGGCACTGCGACGGCTGCTTCCGTGCCGGGATATATGCCGCCGTTGCACAGGTCGGCTTCGCCGGCCACTGCGTATCTGCCATGCTGATACTGCATTCAGTTCGATTCCGGCTCGGCCGCGCCGGGAACGAGTGCTATCTTAGCTGGTGTATCCATCCATATGATGGCCAAGGCCGCGGCGAGTCAGCGATAAAACCCCACCGGCTGCGCTCGCCCGCAAGGAGTCTCCTTCGATGTTTTTCTTTCTGGTATTTCTGCTCTACGGAGGCATCCAGCTCTATTTTTCCACCAAAGCCATCCATGCCTTCGCGCTCGCCGGACCTGTCTGGCTGCTGGTCAACGCATGGGCACTGTTGATGGCTCTGGGCCCGCTTCTGCTCTGGCGCATGGAACGTTGGCCCCGCCATCACGCCTTCACAGTCGCTGTCGCCTGGATCGTCTTCAGCTGGATGGGCTTCTCCTTCCTGTTCGTCTGGCTGGGGCTGGCCGTGGACGTCTATGCCGGGGCCGCCCGTTTGGCCGATCTGCCCATGCTTCCCGTGCACACTGCCTTTCTGCTCCTGGTGTCCACCGCCATGGTCCTGTGGATGCTTGGCTTTTATTCCGCCCGCCATCCAAAGGTGGAGCGGCTGACGATCATCTCGGACAAACTGCCATCGGGTTTTCGCGGCCTGCGCATCGTGCAGATTTCCGATCTGCACCTGGGCATACTCATAGGCAGACAGCGCCTCGGCAAGCTTCTGGCACAGATAAGAAATCTCCAGCCGGACCTGCTTGTGTCCACCGGCGACCTGGTTGACGGTGAGGCGCATTACCTGGACGGGCTATCGGACGGTTTTGCCGCCTGTCATCCGCGCTACGGCAAGTTTGCAGTCACCGGCAACCACGAACAGTACGCGGGCATCGGGCCTGCGGTGGCCTTTCACGCCCGTGCAGGCTTCAGGCTGCTGCGTGGAGAAAGTGTTACGGTTGCCGACGCCATCACGCTTGCGGGCGTTGATGATCCTGCAGTGGCGGCAGGCCACACAGATGAGCAAGCCGTCCTGGCCCAGACCCCGGCGAACCGCTTCGTCATCTTGCTCAAACACCAGCCGGTCACAGACCCCGCCGCCCGCTTCGACCTGCAACTCTCAGGCCACACCCACAACGGCCAGATCTTTCCTTTCGGCCTGTTGGTGAAACTGTTCTATCCCATGATCCAGGGCCGCCATTTCCTCCCCGGTGGCGGTCAACTCTACGTCAGTCGCGGCACCGGCACCTGGGGGCCGCCGATTCGCATCCTTGCGCCGCCCGAGATCACGCTCATCGAATTGAAACGCCCGTAGCGAGCGCCTGAAAGCTTGCATTTCGACCCTGCCTTGGGGGAGCAGGATCGGTCAACATCAGCAACTCTATTTCAATTCGCGCCGGTTCAACCGATGTTCAGTCGGCCCTGGCATAGAATCATGCCTGATGCGCTCGCTGCACAAATTCCCGATCCACCATTGCGAACACCAGATATGCTGCCCGCCTCCCTCAAACGCTATGCTTGGCTTTCCATCGCTGCGGCGCTTGCCACCATCCTGCTCAAGGGAGCGGCCTGGTGGATGACTGGTTCGGTCGGGCTGCTGTCCGACGCTTTTGAGTCATTCGTCAATCTGGCAGGCGCCTTCATGGCGCTAGCCATGCTGTCGCTTGCTGCCATGCCGGCGGATGAAGATCACACCCACGGGCACGGCAAGGCCGAATATTTTTCCAGCGCCTTCGAAGGTTTCCTGATTCTGATCGCCGCGGTCGGCATCAGCTATGCCGCGGTCAAACGCCTGATCCACCCCCAGCCCCTGGAAGCGGTAGGCATCGGGCTGGCGGTATCTGCAGCGGCCTCGGTCATCAATCTTGCCACCGCCCGCATTCTCATGGCCGTGGGCCGCAGGTACCGATCCATCACCCTGGAGGCGGACGCGCACCACCTGTTCACCGACGTCTGGACCTCCGTCGGGGTGATTGTCGGGGTCGCGCTGGTCTGGCTGACCGGCTGGCTCTGGCTTGACCCGGTCATCGCCCTCCTGGTGGCGGCGAATATCGTGTGGACGGGCTGGCAACTTCTGCACCGCTCTGCCGCGGGACTAATGGACGTTGCCATCCCACCGGAAGATCTCAGGGAGATTGAGCGGGTGCTGGACAGCTATCGTCAGCAGGGACTGGATTTCCACGCGCTGCGCACCCGCCAGGCGGGCATGCGCGCGTTCGCCACCCTGCATGTCCTGGTGCCGGGTGCGTGGACGGTGCAGGAAGGGCACGACTGGCTGGAGCGCATCGAAGCTGATATCCGCCGCGCCGTCGCCAACTGCAACGTCACCACTCACCTGGAACCCAAGGAAGACCCCGCGTCCGATTACGACCGTGAACTGGACCGGCCGGCAAATGGGCCGGCCGAGTGATCGTCAAGAACAAGCGCTACTGCTGAGGAGCCTGATCAATATGACTGTGCGTGTAGTCATGCCCCTCGCCGCTCGCACGCACGCCGAGGCCGATGATGTCTCAGGCCTTGCGGCTGTCATCGATCATGCACTCGATCATGGGGGTGAGGATGAGTTCCATGGCGTAGCTCATCTTGCCGCCGGGCACCACTATGGTGTTCGCGCGCGACATGAAACTGCTGGGAATCATGTTGAGTAGATACTGGAACGGAATGCCGCGCGGATCGCGGAAGCGGATGATGATGAAGCTCTCATCCGGGGTGGGGATGTCGCGGGCAATGAAAGGATTGGACGTATCGACCGTGGGCACGCGCTGGAAGTTGACGTGGGTGCGGGAGAACTGCGGGGTGATGTAGTTCACGTAGTCCGGCATGCGGCGCAGGATGGTGTCGACGATGACATCGGCCGCGTAGCCCCGCTCGGCACCGTCGCGGTGGATTTTCTGGATCCATTCCAGGTTGGTTATGGGCACCACGCCCACCCCCAGATCGACATATCTGGACGTGTCCACGTCGCCGTGGGCGACCAGGCCATGCAGACCCTCATAGAACAGCAGGTCGGAGCCGCCGGGAATATCTTCCCAGGGGGTGAACTCGCCTGGCTTGAGACTGGTCTTGAGACGAGTGTTGTGCTCGATAGCCTCGCTGTCGCTATGAATGTAGTAGCGCATCTTGCCGAGGCCGGATTCGCCATACACGCGGAATGTTTCCTCGATCTTGTCGAAGTGGTTGGCCTCCGGTCCAAAATGGGAGAAGGCAGTGTTTCCCTTGGCTTCTTCCTGCTTGACCCGCTCGCGGAATTCGACCCGACCCAGGGAATGCATGCTATCGCCTTCAATGATCACCGGGTTGATTTCGTAGTGCCGGAAAATGGATTCGAAGGCCCGCTTGACGGTGGTCGTGCCCGCCCCGGACGAGCCGGTGACAGCGATGACGGGATGCTTTTTGGACATGGAAAGCTCCTGAAAAAGACGGATTAACGCCGGGGTTTTGATCTTTGGAAAACCGGCGGATTATACCGGACCAGTCCTGCCCTGTCATGGCCGGTTATAATCACGGCTTTGTTTTCCCAGCACTTTTTGGCTTCAGGCCCCATGCAAGAGAAATACCATCCTGCCGAGATCGAACGCGCTGCCCAGGAGGAGTGGGCCCGCAGACAGGATTTCCGCGCGCTTGAGTCCAGCGACCGCCCCAAGTACTACTGCCTGTCCATGTTCCCCTACCCCTCGGGCAAACTGCACATGGGCCACGTACGCAACTACACCATCGGCGACGTGCTGGCTCGCTATCACCGTATGCAGGGCTTCAACGTGATGCAGCCGATGGGCTGGGACGCCTTCGGCCTGCCGGCGGAAAACGCGGCCCTGGCCAACAAGGTGCCGCCGGCCGAATGGACTTATAAGAACATCGACCACATGCGCGTCCAGTTGAAGGCGCTGGGACTGGCAATCGATTGGGAACGCGAGATCGCCACCTGCAAACCGGAATACTACCGCTGGGAACAGTGGCTGTTTATTCGGCTGTTCGAGCAAGGGCTGATCTATCGCAAGAACGCCACGGTGAACTGGGATCCAGTGGACGAAACCGTGCTGGCCAACGAACAAGTGATCGAAGGCCGCGGCTGGCGTTCCGGCGCACTGGTGGAAAAGCGCGAGATTCCCATGTACTTCATGCGCATCACTTCCTACGCGGAAGAACTGCTGACCGGGCTCGATCAGTTGCCGGGCTGGCCCGACCAGGTCAAGACCATGCAGCGAAACTGGATCGGCAAGTCTTTCGGCGTGCGTTTTGCGTTCAAGTTGCCCGCCGAAGGCGGAACAATGGCCCCCTCGCCCCTCGGGGGAGAGGGCCGGGGTGAGGGGACAGCCTTACTACCCACTCCTCACGACGATGGCCTGCTTTGGGTCTACACAACCCGGGCCGACACCATCATGGGCGTGACTTTTGTCGCTGTGGCGGCCGAGCATCCCTTGGCCACCCGTGCGGCGCAGAACAATCCCGAACTTGCCGCCTTCGTTGAGGAATGCAAACAGGGCGGCGTGGCAGAGGCCGATCTGGCCACCATGGAAAAGAAAGGCATGCCCACCGGCATCTCCGTCACCCATCCGCTGACTGGTGAGTCAATTCCCGTCTGGGTGGGCAACTACGTGTTGATGGGTTACGGCGAGGGTGCGGTGATGGCCGTGCCGGCCCATGACGAACGCGATTTCGGCTTTGCGAAGAAATACGGTCTGCCCATCAGGCAAGTCATCGCCGCAAAAGATGAAGCATTTTCCCTGGACGCCTGGCAGGAATGGTACGCGGACAAGATGCGCGGCGTGTGCGTCAACTCCGGCAAGTACGATGGTCTTGAGTATGGCGCCGCGGTCGACGCGATCGCTGCCGACCTCAAGGCCAAGGGCCTGGGCGACAAGCAGGTGCAATACCGGCTGCGCGACTGGGGCATCTCGCGCCAGCGATACTGGGGCTGTCCCATCCCCATTATCCATTGCACATCCTGCGGCGACGTGCCGGTGCCGGAAGACCAGTTGCCGGTGGTATTGCCTGAAGACATCACCATCACCGGGCACGGCTCGCCGCTCGCAAAGATGGCCGAGTTCTACGCATGCGCCTGCCCCAAGTGTGGCGGCGCGGCCAGGCGCGAAACCGACACCATGGACACTTTTGTCGAATCGTCCTGGTATTACGCCCGCTATGCCTGTCCGGACGCCGCCTCCATGCTGGACGAACGGGCACGCTACTGGCTGCCGGTAGACCAGTACATCGGCGGCATCGAACATGCCATCCTGCATCTGCTGTACGCGCGGTTTTTTCACAAGCTGATGCGGGACGAAGGACTGGTGCCTGGCGACGAGCCCTTCACCAACTTGCTCACGCAGGGCATGGTGGTCGCACCCACCTTTTACCGCGATGGCGCAGGCGGCAAAAAGCAGTGGATCAACCCCGCCGAGGTGGAAGTCGCGACTGACGAAAAAGGCCGCCCGGTTGGCGCGACGCTGAAGGCCGACGGCCAACCAGTGACCATCGGCGGTACAGAGAAGATGGCCAAGTCCAAGAACAACGGCGTCGATCCGCAAAGCCTGATCGATACTTATGGTGCGGACACCGCGCGGCTGTTCATGATGTTTGCCGCGCCGCCAGACCAGCAGTTGGAATGGTCGGACGCTGGCGTGGAGGGGGCATACCGTTTCATCCGCCGACTGTGTAAAGCGGTGTATGACCATGTTGAATCCCCTCACCCCAGCCCCTCACCCCCTGAAGGGGACGAGGGGTTATCCCCAGCGCTCCAGGAGGTGCGGCGCCAGATTCACCACACCATCGCCAAAGTGAGCGATGACTATGGTCGCCGCAAACAGTTCAACACCGCGGTGGCCGCAGTGATGGAAATGATGAACAGCCTGGGACGTTTGGAAGGAGACGACTCGCTGGCCCGTGGCGTGATGCATGAAGGGCTGGAAATGGCGGTGCTGATGCTGTCACCCATCGTGCCCCATGTCTGCGAAGCGCTGTGGGCCGAACTGCGCCCCGGTACGCGGCTGCTGGAACAGGCTTGGCCGCAAGCCGATGCCCGCGCCCTGCAACGGAACGAAATCGAACTGGTGGTGCAGGTGAACGGCAAGCTACGCGGCAGCATCCGCATTCCCAAGCTTGCGGACAAGGCCATGATCGAGGCCGCCGCCCTGGCCAATGCCGACGTACAGAAGCATGTGGCGGGCCAGGCGCCGAAAAAAGTGGTGATCGTGCCGGGCCGTCTGGTTAATATCGTGGTGTGATTCGGTGAGGCGAGAGGGCTGGGGGGTGAGACATAAGGGGATGAAATCAATTCTGGTCGCTGCGGCGCTGGCAAGCCTGGCCGGCTGCGGTTTCCAACTGCGCGGCGCCGCTCCTCTGTACTTCAAAACCGTGTATGTGGATGCGCCAATCGCCACTTATCAGCGCAATGCCCTGGCTGCCCGGCTGCGCAACCTGCTGACGGTTGCGGGCGTGCAGGTGACTGAGACTCCGACGGCGGCCGAACTGACGCTTAAGCTCGACGCGGAACAGCGGACCAAAACCATCCTGTCGCTGACCGGTGCCGGCCGGGTGGCGGAATACCGCTTGGAGATGAACCTCACCTACCAGGTCCTGCGCGCGAACGGGCACGAAAGCCTGCCACCGACGCAAATCCACTTCCTCCGCGATCTGACCTACGACGATAACCAATATACGGCCAAGGCCGCCGAGGAAGACTTCCTGTACCACAGCATGGAAGAGGATGCGGCCCAGCAGATCATGCGCTATCTGCGCCGCCTCACTCCCTGAGAGCGCGCACTGTGGAACTGTCTGCCGACCGCCTAGCCGAACATCTGGCCCGCCAGCCCGCTTCCCCCCTTTATATATTGTGGGGAACGGAACCCCTCACCCTGTTGGAGTCCGAGGACGCCATACGCGCTGCCGCCCTGCAGGCCGGGCACAGCCAACGCATGGTTCACACCGTGCAGGGCAAGTTCGACTGGAGCCGGGTGTTTGCCGGCAACGACAACTTTTCGCTGTTTGCCAGCAAGCGCCTGCTGGAAATCCGCATCCCTTCCGGCAAGCCCGGCGTGGAAGGCGGTAAAGCGCTGGAAAGACTGGCCGGCAGTCCGCCGGCCGATACGCTCACCATCGTCAGCCTGCCGGGCCTGGAATGGAAGTCCACCCAGAGCAAGTGGTTCAGTGCCTTGGCGGCAGTGGGAGTGGTGATCCAGGCCCGCCCGGTGGAACGGGCTCAACTGCCAGCCTGGATCAGCCGCAGGCTGGCGGCCAGGCGATTTACCGCCGACGCGGACGCGCTCAATTATCTGGCCGAGCGGGTGGAAGGCAACTTGCTGGCGGCGCGGCAGGAAATTGACAAGCTGGCCTTGCTGATGCCCGCCGGGCCCCTGAGCCTGGAAGCCGTGCAGCAGGCGGTGACGGATGTGAGCCGGTTCGAACCGGAACAGCTACAGGACACGCTGTTGCGCGCTGACTGGCCGCGCTACAACCGGATTCTGGGCAGCCTGCGCCAGGAGGGCGAACCGCCGCCGGTGGTGTTGTGGCAGATAACGGCGGCCATCCGGCTGCTGCTGCGGCTAAAATGGGGACTGGAGAGGCGCGAGCCGCTGCCCCGCCTGCTGGCCGCCGCCCGGGTGTGGGAAAAGCGCCGTCCCCTGGTGGAAGCAGGACTCAAACGCCATGGCCGCAAGGCCCTGGAACAAGCCCTGCAAACCTGCGCCCTGGTCGACCGCCAGATCAAGGGCGCCGAACAGGGCGACCCCTGGGTGAGCCTGGCCGGAATCAGTCTGATACTTGCAAATGCTTGATATGAAACAACTGGACATCAAGACCTATATGCACGGCGTGGGCCGCACCGCAAGGGAAGCCAGCCGGGTGATCGCGGCAGCCGATACGGCGACCAAGAACGCGGCGCTGCTGGCGATGGCCGCGGCGATTCGGCGCGACCAGGCAATACTCCTCGCCGCCAACCGCGAAGACATGGCCCAGGCCAGAGCGCAAGGTCTTGGCGAAGCCTTGCTGGACCGTCTGGGCCTTGGGGAAGGAACCGTTGACGGTATGGCAGAAGGCCTGCAACAGATCGCTGCCCTGCCCGACCCGGTGGGCACCATCTCCGACCTGGCTTATCGTCCTTCCGGCATACAGGTAGGCAAGATGCGTGTGCCGCTCGGCGTGATCGGCATCATCTATGAAGCGCGCCCGAATGTGACCGCGGACGCTGCGGGCCTCTGCCTCAAGTCGGGTAATGCCGCGATCCTGCGTGGCGGCAGCGAAGCGATCCGCTCCAATCAAGCGGTCGCAGCCTGTGTCCGGGAAGGGCTCCAAGCGGCCGGTCTGCCGGACACCTGCGTGCAGGTGATTGCAACCACCGATCGCGCAGCGGTGGGCGAGTTGATCACGATGCGCGATTACGTCGACGTGATCGTCCCGCGCGGCGGCAAGAGCCTGATCGAACGTCTGATGAACGATGCGCGGATTCCGGTGATCAAACATTTGCATGGCGTGTGCCATGTGTATGTGGATGACCGCGCCGACCTGGACAAGGCGGTGGCGATTGCCGACAACGCCAAGACCAGCCGCTACGGCACCTGCAACACCATGGAAACCCTGCTGGTGCATCGCGCGGTGGCGAAAGAATTTCTGCCCAGGATTGCCGCAATCTACTCAGCCAAATCCGTGGAAATGCGTGGCTGCGCCGAGTCGCGGCGCATCGTGCCGGCCATGCGGGAAGCCACCGAGACGGACTGGCACGAGGAATACCTCGCACCCATCATCGCCATCCGGGTGGTGGACGATCTGGAGGCCGCCCTGGCCCACATCGCCAGGTACAGTTCACAGCACACCGATGCCATCGTCACCGAGGACTATACCCGCGCACGGCAATTTCTGCGCGAAGTGGATTCCTCGTCGGTCATGGTCAATGCTTCCACCCGTTTCGCCGATGGCTTTGAATACGGCCTGGGCGCGGAGATCGGCATCTCCACCGACAAGATCCACGCCCGCGGTCCGGTAGGCCTGGAAGGCCTGACCAGCCAGAAATGGGTGGTCTTGGGGGCCGGTCATATACGTGGATGACCAGGAAATGAAACGCGGGGAAGACCAAGAGAGTGTCAACAGGGAGGCGTGGGCGGATCTGGGAGGCTATCCATTTTCTCCGTCACCTCTAACCTCTCTATTTGATCTTCATCCCCTCGCATCTCTGCGCTGAATAATTTGTCCCCCATCGGCATTCTCGGCGGCACCTTCGACCCTATCCACTACGGCCATCTGCGAATGGCGGAAGAACTGGCCGGATGGCTGGCGCTGGAAGGGGTGCGCTTCATCCCTGCCTCGCAGCCGCCGCATCGCAGCCAGCCCCGCACCGGGGTAGGCCATCGGATGGAAATGGCCCGCCTGGCGATAACCGGCAATTCGAGATTCACCCTGGATGCGCGCGAAGCGGGGCGCAAGGGTACCAGCTATACGGAGGAAACCCTGACCAGTCTGCGCCAGGAACTGGGCCCGGACCTTCCCCTCTGGCTGTTCATGGGGGCCGACGCGTTTCTGGGCTTGAACACCTGGAAAGAATGGCAGCAACTGATTGCGCTGACCAATATCGCGGTAGCCCACCGACCGGGTTACCGCTTGGCCCAGGCCGATGCGCTGGCCGACGACCTGCGCGCGGTCTTGCAGCGGCATCAGGTCAGGGAAGCGTTGCCGAACCAGGCTGCAGGGCAGATCATCCTGCGACCGGTCACTCAGCTGGACATATCCGCCACCGCCATTCGCAACGCCATCCGGGAAGGCAAGAGTCCACGCTACCTGCTGCCTGAGCCGGTGCTGGATTACATACACGCCAACCATCTCTATTTGCACGCATGAATCTGCAAGACAAAGTGAAGGCCATGGTGGCCGCGCTGGAAGACATCAAGGCCCGCGACATCCTGGTGCTGGACACCACGCCGCTTACGTCCCTGTTCGATCGGGTCATCATCGCCAGCAGCGATTCCGCCCGCCAGACCCGGTCTCTGGCGCGCAGCGTGCACGACAAGGCGGCGGAGCTTGGCCTGCACATAATTGGTATGGAGGGCGAGGAAGGCGCGGAGTGGATACTGGTGGACCTGGGCGACATCGTGGTTCACGTGATGCAGGCTGCGGCCCGGCAGTATTACAACCTGGAGGAATTGTGGGGCGGCGGCACGAGCAGTAAGGAGGGGCCCCACGTAGTGGGGATCCGCACGTCCGCGAGTGCCGCCACCCGCCGACACCATGACACGTGAAAATGCCACAAGACCCAAGGAGGCGGCCGGCACGAGCAGCAAGGGTGGGCCCCACACAGGAGGAATCCGCGCGTCGGCGAATACCGCCAACCGCCGACGCGATGGCGCGTGAGGCGCGAGACCGCCCGTGGAGACGGTGGTACGAACGGCCACAGCACACAGGCCGGGCAGCCCCCGCGGAGTTGCCGCGATGAAACTGCATATTCTCGCCATCGGCCACAAGATGCCCGCCTGGATTGACGCCGGAGTGCATGAATATACCCGCCGCATGCCAGCCGATATGGTCGTGGAGATGATCGAACTCAAGCCGGAAAGACGCGCAGCCGGCGCCTCGACCTCCCGCATACAGGAGCGGGAGGCCGAACGCATTCGCTCTGCCCTGCCACTCCAGGCTCTGTTGGTAGCGTTGGACGAACGGGGCAGGCAGCTCACCACTGTCGAGCTTGCGCAATACCTGGCGCGATGGATGCAGGATGGTGCAAACCCCTGCTTCGTCATCGGCGGCGCCGACGGCCTGGGTGCTTCGGTGCGGGAGAACGCTGACCTGTTATGGGGGCTGTCCCGCCTGACCCTGCCCCACGGGCTGGTGCGGATCATGCTGGCGGAACAGCTTTACCGGGCCGTTTCGCTGCTGAAAGGCCATCCCTACCACCGCGAATAGACAAGGTCTCTGGCGAAGGTCTCCAGTGGAGAGCCCGTAGTGACATAAGATGGGAGAGAAGCTCCGGATAATCGGGGCCGTGGTCCAGCACGAGCCCTCGAATGAGCGCTTGGCGTGCCATTGACTCAGTCTGGATCCATGCTCAGACGAATTCCATGAACTATCAGGACAACCGCATTTACCTGGCTTCCCAGTCGCCCCGACGGCGGGAATTGCTCAAGCAGATCGGTGCGCACTTTGAAGTGCTGCCCCTGCGCTCCTCCCCGTGCCGCGAGGATGTGCTGGAAATCCCCGCGGACGGCGAAGCGCCGCTGGATTTTGCGCGGCGCCTGGCGCAGGAAAAGGCCGAGTGCGGGGCCAAGATGGCGCGCCATCGGCACATGCTGATGCTACCGGTACTGGGGGCAGACACCCTGCTCGATCTGAAAGGCGAGATCATCGGCAAGCCCCGCGACCTCGCCCATGCGCGCGAGGTTTTGCAGCGCCTTTCAGGACGGGTTCACTGGGTGCATACTGGGATCGCGCTGGCTTGGGGCGAGCGGGTGGAAACCGGCTTCTCCTCGAGCAAGGTCTCGTTTGCCGCGCTCTCCGCAACGCAAATCGAACGCTACCTGCAATCGGGCGAAGCCCTGGACAAGGCCGGGGCATATGGAATACAGGGCCGCGCGGCAGCTTTCATCCGGCGTATCGAGGGCAGCCATTCGGGAATCATGGGTTTGCCTCTGTTTGAAACCGCGGCATTATTGCGGCTGGCCGGTCTCACCGTGTAGTGAGGGTGTGTCAACCCTCATTTCGCGCCCTAGTTTTCAATCAAAGCAGTTGGCCGTGCTCTGATTGAGAATTGGAGAATTCGCCATGAGCGAAGAGATACTGGTTAACGTCACCCCTCAGGAGACGCGGGTGGCGGTGCTGCACCTGGGCTCGGTTCAGGAACTGCACATCGAACGGGCTTCCTGCCGAGGACTGGTGAGCAATATCTATCTGGGCCGCGTAGCTCGGGTGCTGCCGGGAATGCAGTCCGCGTTCATCGAAATCGGTCTGGAGCGCGCCGCCTTCCTGCATGTGGCTGACATCTGGTATACGGGCCGGAACGAGGATGAAGTGCGTCCGATCGAGCGCATCCTGCATGAAGGACAAACCCTGGTGGTGCAGGTGATAAAGGATCCCATCGGCACCAAGGGGGCACGATTGTCCACCCAGATCAGCTTCGCTGGCCGCTATCTGGTTTATCTGCCGCAAGAATCCCACATTGGCATCTCGCAGAAGATCGAGGGCGAGGAGGAGCGGGAGCTGCTGCGCCAGAAGCTGCATCAACTGATTCCGCCGGAGGAGCACGGCGGATTCATCGTCCGTACCGTGGCGGAAAGTGCCAGCGACGCGGACATGCTGGCGGACATCGCCTACCTGCGCAAACTTTGGGATGACATTGAGGGTCGGGCAAATCATTGCATCGCACCCTGCAGCCTGTATTCGGACCTGAATCTCAGCCTGCGCGTGGTGCGCGATTTCGTCAATCCCGAAACGGCACGGATCCTGGTCGATTCGCGCGAAACCTTTCAGAAAATGTACGAGTTCGCCCACAACTACAGCAGTCTGGGCAGCGACAGGCTGCAGCATTACGGCGCCGCGCGCCCGCTGTTCGATCTCCACGCAATCGAGGAAGAAATCGAAAAGGCGCTGGCCCGGCGGGTCGATCTCAAATCCGGCGGCTACCTGATCATCGACCAGACCGAGGCGCTCACCACGATCGACGTCAACACCGGCGCTTACGTCGGTGCGCGCAATTTTGACGACACCATTTTCAAGACCAACCTGGAAGCGGCGCAGACCATTGCCCGCCAACTGCGATTGAGAAATCTGGGCGGCATTATCATCATCGATTTCATCGACATGGAGAATGGCGAGCACCGGGACGCGGTACTGGCAGAGCTGAAGAAAGCCCTCATCCGCGACTCCACCCGCACCTCTGTCAGCGGGTTTTCCTCCCTGGGGCTGGTTGAGATGACCCGCAAGCGCACCCGCGAATCCCTGGCCCATATCCTCTGCGAGCCCTGCCCCACCTGCCAGGGCCGCGGCCAGATCAAGACCGCCCGCACCGTCTGCTACGACATCCTGCGTGAAATCCTGCGCGAAGCGCGCCAGTTCGATGCGCGCGAATATCGCATTCTGGCTGCGCAAGGCGTAATTGATCTGTTTCTGGATGAAGAGTCGCAGAGTCTCGCCCAGTTGGGAGATTTCATCGGCAAGCCGATTTCATTGCAGGTGGAAACCGCTTACAGCCAGGAGCAGTTCGACATCATCCTGCTGTAGCTTCATGCCTCACGTGCACGCTTCACCCACAAAGAGGACATGAGGTAAACCGGTCTTGCCTTCCTCCGGTCCTCTTGTCCTCCTTGTTCAGAATGTGCTTTCGACTCAGTCCTTCAGCCGCGCGGCCAACCCTTCCAGGGCGGTGCGCTGTCGCTTCAGTTCGGCGGCCTCGCTTTTCAGTTCCAGCATGCGAGCCTTCAACTGATCCATATTGGCCAGGGTTTGCTTGAGATTGTCCAGACGTGATCCCAGCAAGGTCTTATGTTCCATGATCCGTACCATGATGGGATCCAGTGCGATGCGCAGCCAACGTTCCGCATCCTTTTCTGCCAGACTGAATGCCTTGTGCAGTTCGTCCGCCACGCCCCCATAGAAGCGCCGGATCATGAAGCGTTTTTCGACCAGCAGATTGGCCGGATCCGAGCAGAAGACCTCAGTCTGCCGGACCAATCTCTTGATTCGGCGATCGTAAGCGGCGAGCTCCAGCGGCGGAATGACCATGGCGGCCAGACCATGCTCCCGGTGGAAGCGCTCACTGGCCTGGTCGAGATAGGTCTTCACATTGCTTGACAGTTGGCTGGCCCTGGAAAAGCGGTTCCTGACCCGATCTGCCACGTCGCGCATGTTTCGAATCAGGCCATTCGTAGTCCAGCGCCCTTCCATTCTTGCATGCGCCTCGCGTAGCAGCTCATCCAGTGCGTGCAAGTCAAGCTTGTGCCTCAATTCGTCGCCCTGGAGCATGACCGCGCTGCGCGTCAGCTTGAATTCATCGGCGGCGACGTCGTAACGCTCTTTGTCTTTCACCATCCGCTCGCGCATTTTCTGGATCGCGTCCTTGCTCTTGCCAGTCAGGCCGGAAAGATCCTGCCATTCCAGGACTACCGCGCGCATCCGCCCAGCCAGACGCTCACGCTGGGCACCGAGCATGGCGCCGATTTCCGCGAGGGCGGCATGGGTAACTATTTCGCGCCGCGCCGGGATGATGGTGTTGCCCATGACCTGTTCCAGATTCATCACCCCGGATCGCGCAATCAGGTCGGCATCCTTCTTCACCTTGCCGACCAGGGCTTTCTGGGCGGAGACGCTGAACACCTGGCTGATTGGCAGGTTGAGGATGCGGGCGGTGTCCGTCATCTGGCGCTGGATGGCGTCGCGGGTTTCGGCGTCACTCTTGAGCTCATCCCAGAGCATGTCTATCTTGTTGAGTACCGCGACATGATAGTTCGCGTGGCATTGAACGTATTTCTGCCAGATTTCCAGGTCGGACTTGGTCACCCCGCTGTCGGCGGCAAGCAGGAACAGCACGGCATGAGCGCTGGGAATGGCCGAGAGGGTCAGTTCCGGTTCAGCGCCCAGGGCATTCAGGCCCGGCGTGTCCAGAATGGTGAGCCCGGCCTCGAGCAGGGGGTGGGGAATATTGAGCATGGCATAGCGCCACGTAGGGATCTCGACCGCGCCGTCTTCGTGGCTGATGTGGGTCAGGTCGTTCTTGTCCGACAAGCCCAGCGCCCGGGCATCTCCAGGTGCAACGTGCTTCACTTCGGACAGCATGCCCAAGATACGGGCCATTTCTTCGGGCTGGTCCGGATCCAGCTTGATCCGGCTCCATTCCACCGGTCGCAGTTTAAGGTGGGCGAGGGATGCCACGCCCAGGCGGGATTCGATCGGCAACAGACGCAGGCCCGGTTCCTCCTGCGGATCGAAGTAGATTTCCGTCGGGCACATGGTGGTGCGTCCTGCATCGGAAGGCAGCAGACGGCAGCCATAATCGGCAAAGAACAGAGCATTGATAAGCTCAGTCTTGCCGCGCGAAAATTCCGCCACGAAGGCCAGTGTCAATCGGTCCTTCTTTAATGCGTCCGCCGTGTCAAGCAGGCGCAGGTTGCGTTCCACGTCCATGCCCCGGTGCCGATCCAGCCAATCCGAGAAATCCAGGATGGCCGAAACGAGCCGGTTTCGCCGCGCGGTATAGTCAGCAATTTCGCGTTGCAGCAATGCGCTCATGGAACAAGGATGCCTATTCTTCCCGTTAACCGATGCAGAAACCCGTAGGGCGGGTTTTCGACAGCCAGCGTCTTAAAGCGGCTGGTCTGTCCGCGGATCAGTTTCACCCGTGATTTGGGCACACCCGCCGCCCTTGCAATGAATTCAATCAAGGCTTCATTAGCCGCATTATCGGCTGGCGGGGCGGAAATCTTGATCTTCAGCCGCTTGCCGTGCTCGCCCACGATTGCGCTGATCCGGGCGCCGGGTTGGACATGGATATCCAGCAGCCACCCGACGCGATCTTGACGGACCCAGGCGGGCAATTTCTCCATGCTTCCTCAATAAAGGGAACGCAGTGCCCCTTCGATGAGAGTCACGGGCACCATGATGATCAGTTGCCCGAGCAGCAACAACACCAAGGGGGACAGGTCCACGCCGCCGATTTCCGGAAGCACTTGGCGCAGCGGCCTGAGGAAAGGTTCGGTCAGGGGATACATGACCGGAGCGAGCGGTGAATAGGGGTTGACCCACGACAGAATGGCGCGAATCAGCACCAGGCCCATCAGCAAATAGATGGCCAGCTTGACCAGTTCCGCCAGCGCCAGCCCGGCCAGGACGGGCCACACACCGAGGCCCACCAAGGCAAAGGGAAAGCCGCCCAGCCAGCGCAGACTGACAGTGATGACAAACACCATCAGCCAGGCCAGAGCCAGGCTGGCCCAGTCCATGCCGCCCCAGCCGGGAATCAAGCGGCGCGCAGGACGCACGGCGAAATCCGTCACCGCCACAACGAATTGGGAAAAAGGATTGGAAAACGGCACTCGCAACATCTGCATGACGAAGCGCAGCAGGAAGGCAATGGCCAGCAGGTTACCCAGCGTTTGAATGAGAAAAGACAGAGCCCCCACCAGCATCAGGCCAGTCTCCCCAGCTCTTCGCCCAGCTTGATCGAACGGGCGTGAGCGGCCTTGACCGCGGCAGCAATGCCGTCCTTGACCATCCTGGCGTCCAGAGTGGCAATGCCCTGTTCGGTCGTTCCCCCCTTGGAGGTCACCTGGACGCGCAGTTGGGCTGGCTCCTCGCCGGATTCCAGCGCCAGGCGGGACGCACCCAGAAAAGTTTGCAGCGCCAGAGTTCGCGCCGCGTCGGGTGCCAGCCCAACTTCCACCCCAGCAGCTTCCAGGGCTTCGATAAAGTAAAACACATAGGCCGGGCCGCTGCCGGAAACCGCGGTGACCGCATCCATCAGGCCTTCCTCCTTGACCCAGACGACGCCACCGACCGACCGCATGATGCCCTCCGCCGCCGAGTGGCCTGCCGCATGAACACCCGGCGCCGCATACAGCCCGGTGATGCCCGCGCCGACCATGGCCGGCGTGTTGGGCATGGCGCGCACGATAGCGCCGTACCCCCCCAGCCAACGCACCAGGTCCGCAACCCTGATTCCCGCCGCAATGGATATCACCGTCTGGTCATGAAGCTTGGGGGCCAAAGCCGCGGCAACGCCGGGCAATTGCTGGGGCTTGACCGCAAGCACGATCACCTCATGCAGTTTGGCTTCGCTCAGGTCCGCGACCAAGCGCAGCCCGAAGCGGCCAGCCAGGCGGGCGCGGGCTTCCGCCGATGGGTCCACCACCTCGAGTTGACTGCCCGACACACCGCTCGCAGTCAGCCCGCTTATGATGGCGGTGGCCATATTGCCGCCGCCGATGAATGTCATGCCGCTATGCATAGAAAGCCTCTAAGAATCGCGCCTGGCCGCACCGAGAGCGATCCAGGCATTGGTATATTACGCCAGGACGTGCTCACCCTCCTCTCGCCCGCGTTGCCATGAGAAAGGAATGGATGCACGGCGCGGCGCCTGGCAACGTCCATTCCGTTGCCATTCGCCGCAGCACCGCAGGCACGCTCCCCCGCCGCAACCCTCCAGGGCCTTGGCGGGCCGGGCACAGACCTGCTCCGTGCAGGAACCTGTCGTCTCCCCGA
The DNA here is from genome assembly GCA_049592895.1 of Thiobacillaceae bacterium. Lineage (GTDB taxonomy): Bacteria > Pseudomonadota > Gammaproteobacteria > Burkholderiales > Thiobacillaceae > DASQBT01. Next base: position 20,803 of record JBAWGM010000302.1, read on the forward strand.
TCAACTGCCTTTAGAGTGGCCTCCCGGGCGGCACTATGGCATGCTGTGGCAATTCGCGTGCAGACGTGGCTCAGGTTCGGCCTAATTCGTCGCCTTCCACGGGTTGCAGCGGACTCAAGTTAATGATCAGCTCGACGTAATATATAGGCTTAATTCGGGATTATCCTGCCAAAAAACCTTCAGGACACAACGACGTGGACATTTCTGAACTGCTTGCTTTTGCGGTCAAAAACAAGGCTTCCGACCTGCATCTTTCCTCCGCGCTGCCCCCCATGATCCGGGTCAACGGCGACATACGCCGCATCAACCTGCCGCCCATGGAGCACAAGGACGTGCACCGGATGGTGTACGACATCATGAACGACAGCCAGCGCAAGAACTACGAGGAAATCCTGGAGGTGGACTTCTCCTTCGAAATTCCCTCGCTGGCGCGCTTCCGGGTCAATGCCTTCAACCAGCAAAACGGCGCGGCCGCGGTGTTCCGGACCATTCCCTCGAAGGTGGTGACGCTGGAAGAACTCAATGCGCCGGCCATCTTCAAGGACATTGCCGACACACCCCGCGGCGTGGTGCTGGTGACCGGCCCCACCGGCTCGGGCAAGTCCACCACCCTGGCGGCCATGGTCGACTACGTTAACGAAAACCAGTATGCCCACATCCTCACCATCGAAGACCCGATCGAATTCGTCCATCAGAGCAAGAAATGCTTGATCAATCAGCGTGAGGTCGGGCCCCACACCATGAGTTTCGCCAATGCGCTGCGCTCGGCGCTGCGCGAGGATCCGGACGTGATTCTGGTAGGCGAGATGCGCGACCTGGAAACCATCCGCCTGGCTCTGACGGCGGCAGAAACCGGCCACCTGGTGTTCGCCACCCTGCACACCTCCTCCGCAGCCAAGACCATCGACCGGATCATCGACGTGTTTCCCGCCGCGGAGAAGGAAATGGTGCGGGCCATGCTGTCCGAATCGCTGCGCGCCGTCATTGCCCAGACCCTGCTCAAGACCAAGGACGGCACCGGCCGGGTGGCGGCCCATGAAATCATGATCGGCACTCCCGCGATCCGCAACCTTATCCGCGAAAACAAGGTGGCGCAGATGTACTCTTCCATTCAGACTGGCGGCAATCTCGGCATGCAGACGCTGGATCAGTGCCTGCAGGATCTGGTGCGGCGCAATGTCGTGGCCATGGGCGAGGCGCGCATGCGGGCGCAGAACAAGGACCACTTCCTTGCTTAAGAGTTGGCTGAGGACCTGAAATGAACGTAGACAAGACCGTACACGACCTGCTTCGACTGATGGTGTCCAAGAAGGCTTCCGACCTGTTTCTGACCGCCGGTTTTCCGCCCGCCCTGAAAGTGGATGGCAAGATCACTCCGGTCTCAAATCAGACCCTGACCCCTGCCCACACCCGGGAGCTTGCGCGCAGCATCATGAACGACAAACAGTGGCATGATTTCGAAACGACGAATGAAGCCAACTTCGCCATCGCGCCGCCCGATATCGGCCGCTTTCGCTGCAACGCTTTTGTCCAGCAGGGCTGCACCGGCGTGGTAATGCGCACCATCAACACCAGGATTCCCAAGTTCGAGGAGCTGAACCTGCCGCCCATACTCAAGGACATCGCCATGGTCAAGCGCGGCCTGGTGATCTTCGTCGGCGGCACCGGCACCGGCAAGTCCACCTCGCTCGCCGCCATGGTCGGTTATCGCAACGAGATGAGCCAGGATCACATCATCACGGTGGAAGACCCGATTGAATATGTCCACGAGCACAAGAAGTCCATCATCACCCAGCGCGAAGTCGGGGTGGATACGGACAACTGGTTCTCGGCCCTGAAGAACACCTTGCGCCAGGCACCCGACGTCATTTTGATCGGCGAGATCCGCGACCGGGATACCATGGAATACGCCATCGCCTTTGCCGAAACCGGCCACATGTGCCTGTCCACCCTGCACGCCAACAACGCCAACCAGGCGCTGGACCGGATTATCAATTTCTTCCCCGATGACCGGCGCGACCAACTGCTGATGGACCTGTCCCTCAACCTCAAGGCCTTCGTCTCCCAGCGCCTGATTCCACGGCGCGACGGCAACGGCCGGATCTCCGCAGTGGAGATCATGCTCAACTCCCCGCTCATCTCCGACCTGATCTTCAAGGGCCATGTGCACGAGATCAAGGAAATCATGAGCAAATCCCGCGAACTGGGCATGCAGACCTTCGACCAGTCCCTGTTCGACCTGTACGAGGCCGGCTTCATTTCCTACGAGGATGCCCTGCGCAGCGCCGACTCGCTCAACGACCTGCGCCTGAAAATCAAGCTCCATGGCCAGGAAGCCAAGGGCAAGGATCTGCTGACCGGACTGGATCATCTGGATATCGTATAGGGTTGCTTTACTCCCCTCTCCCCGCGAGCGGGGAGAGGGGTTGGGGG
>JBAWGM010000303.1:0-4707 GCA_049592895.1 Thiobacillaceae bacterium
CAACACAGCGAACCAGAAAGGAAGCCACCAAAGTGGCAGTTAGGGATAGCGTGTTGGGGTCACACCGGTGCTGCAGCGAGCGCCCCGCCGGAGTCTGGATTCCGCTTCAAGAAGATGGCGGCAGACGCGGGGATAGGCCTATCTCCCCTGGTGACCTGGCTGATCCTGTTGTTGGTTCCCGACTTCCTGTTCGCACGTTGGAAGAGCAAGCGCCTTCCTTGGCAACGGCCGCTGCCGAAGTGAGGCGCCGGGGACGGACGGGCCGCCATCTTCACCCAGGGATTTGGCCCACGAACGAACAGCCTAAATCACGGTCTCAGGAAGGACGGTGACGAAAATTCAGAATCGACCCGCTTGGCTGTTACCTCCGGGGTAATTGGGCTGGCGCTGTCGCCGTGCGCAGCCAGCAACTTTTTTGAACTTTGTTCGTAAGTTTCTTCGGCTGGCTTCGACCAAAACACAGACTGGTCACAAAGGAGAGATGCCATGTGGAGATCGATGTTCGCGGTCGTCGCGCTGCTGTTCGGAACGCAGGCCCTGGCCTGGAACGCGGTGGATTACCATAAACCCAGCCCGGCCGTGCTGAAGAGGACGCTGACCCCCGAGCAATACCAGATCACCCAGGAAGAGGGCACCGAGCCCGCATTCAAGAACGCCTATTGGCATAACAAGCAGCCGGGCATCTATGTCGATGTCGTGTCCGGCGAGCCGCTGTTCAGCTCCCTGGACAAGTACGATTCAGGCACCGGCTGGCCGAGCTTTACCCGGCCGCTCAATCCGGCCAGCGTAGTCACTCACGCGGACCGTACATTTGGCATGGTGCGAACCGAGGTGCGCAGCAAACATGCCGACTCCCACCTTGGACACATTTTTGACGACGGCCCTGCGCCCACCGGCAAGCGCTACTGCATCAACTCGGCAGCACTGCGCTTCATTCCGGTTGCGGATCTGGCAAAGGATGGCTACGGCCAGTACCGGGCGCTGTTCGGCAGGAAGTAGTCAGACTGCGAGAGCCGTCATCGCGAGGAGCGAAACGACACGGCGTTGCAGAATGACGTAACGAATTACAGGAGAACAACGATGTCGCAATTTTTCACCACGACCCTGCGCGGATTCCTCGGGCTGCTTGCACTGTTGGGCACCGCAGCCTGCAATGCCACCACGGGCCCAACCGCGCTTCCCGATCCCACAGTCGATGCTTCTCTTGCTGCAGGCCAAGGACCCCAAACCGCGGTTCTTGCGGGCGGATGCTTTTGGGGCGTGGAGGGGGTGTTCCAGCACGTGAAGGGCGTCGTCGATGTGACCTCCGGATACTCCGGGGGCCAGGCTTCAACGGCCCATTACGAGACTGTCAGCACCGGCAGGACCGGCCACGCGGAATCGGTCAAGATCACCTACGATCCGTCGCGGATTTCCTACGGCCAGTTGCTCAAGGTGTATTTCTCCGTCGCGCACGACCCGACTGAACTTAACCGTCAGGGGCCGGACGAGGGCACGCAATATCGCTCGGCGATTTTCTACGCTAATGCCGAGCAGGCCCGCATCGCCCGGCAGTATATCGATCAGCTGCAGCGCGCGCATGCCTTCCGGCGACCCATCGTGACGCAGGTCGTTGCCCTGAAAGCCTTCTATCCTGCCGAGGGCTACCAACAGAACTTCCTGATTCGTCACCCCGAGAATCCCTATATCGTTATCAACGATCTGCCCAAGATCGCCCATCTGCGCCAGGAGCTTCCCAGCCTGTATGTAGCGGGCAAGTAGCGACCCGTATTGCTCACCGCGCAGGCCAGACTCCTGCCGCAAGCGTTCCTGGGCAGATGATGCAGGCGTCTTCCTGCAGTGCGACGAGCGCAAATCTCCGAGGCTTGTTTCTCCGCCACGACGCTTCTTCTCGGCCATAATGAATCATGGCTGAAAGCTTCGACCGCGTGTCGCCAGCCAGTGCAGATTGCCAGGCGCTGTAGGGAATATATTGCGTGTTTCTCTCCCTGAAATGGGCGCCAGGATCGAGCAGAGGGTGATTGCCATGCAACACATCATGCCGAGTTTCGATCAGTGGGGTCCGGTCAAGGTCATACATGTCCATGTGCCTGGCGTTGGTCTGGACGGTGTGCTGGTGGTGGAGAACGTGGCCAGACGACCTGCGATCGGTGGATTGCGCAGGGCGACCGGTGTCAGCGCGCTCGAAGCCGAGCGGCTGGCCCGCAGGCGTCTGGAGAAGGCCATGTCCTGCCGCCGCTGGGGGATATTCTGAATGACCAGCAGCATCGCCCAATACCTGCTTTCCCGTCTGAATGAACAAGGCCTGGAGCACATTTTCGGCGTGCCTGGCGACTATGTGCTGCGCTTCTACGATGAGATCAGCAAGAGCGCAATCCAGCATATCGGCACCACGCGCGAGGACACGGCCGCGTTCGCCGCCGACGGATATGCGCGCTGCAAGGGGATAGGCGCCCTGGCGGTGACGTATGGCGTGGGTGCGCTCAATGTGGTCAATGCCGTCGCCGGCGCGCATGCGGAATCCTCGCCCGTGGTGGTGATCAGCGGCGCGCCCGGGCTGCGCGAGCAAAGGGAAGATCCGCTCATCCACCACCGCTTCGGACCGTTCTCCTTCCAGCGCGAAATCTTCGAGCGCATCACCTGTGCAGCCGTGGTGCTGGATGATCGGGTCATGGCGTTTCGCCAGATCGACCGTGCGCTGGCCGCGCTGCGGCGCGCGTGCCTGCCCATTTATATCGAACTGCCACGCGACCTGGTAACGGTGGAAGGCTTTCCCTATCCTGCGGAGGCCGAGACGCCACCGGTCGCCGACCCCGAGACCCTCGACGAGGCAGTGGCAGAAACCCTCGCGCTGCTCGCAACGGCGCGTGCCCCGGTACTGCTGGCCGGGCTGGAAGTGCATCGGCAGGGCCTTCAGGACGCGCTGATGGCCTTCATCGAGCGTACCCATCTACCGGTCGCTGCCACCCTGACCGGCAAGTCGGTGGTGGCCGAGCGGCATCCGGCCTATCTCGGTGTGTATGAGGGTGCAATGAGTTCGGAAGCAGCGCGGCGGGCAGTGGAGCAGGCCGACCTGGCGCTGATGTTGGGTGTCACGCTCAACGATGTGGATCTGGGCATCTACACCGCCCGCCTAAACCCGGAGCACATGGTGCGCGCTGCGCAGGGCGAAGTGGTGATCCGCCACCACCGCTATGCCCATGTCGCATTGGGCGAGTTTCTCGCCGCATTGGCCGAACGTGTGCCGTCGCGCCCGCCGCAGCCGGTGATCGCGCCCTGGCCGGAGGCGCCGGACTTTCCCTGCCCGAATTGCGCAATGACCTCGGCGCGGCTGATCGCCCGGCTCAATGGAGCGCTGACGCCGGACAGCATGGTGATCTGCGATACCGGCGACTGCCTGTTCGCGGCGACGGAGTTGCGCGTGCACAAGGGCAGCGAGTTCTTCGCTTCGGCCTTTTACACGAGCATGGGCTTCGCCGTACCGGCTGCGCTGGGCGCGCAGGTGGCGCGGCCGAAATCGCGGGCGCTGATCCTGGTGGGCGACGGCGCCTTCCAGATGACCGGCACCGAGTTGTCCACCATCGCGCGGCTCGGTCTGGATCCCATCGTGATCGTGTTCAACAATCGCGGCTACAGCACCGAGCGCTTCATCCTGGACGGGCCGTTCAATGACCTCGCCAGTTGGCGTTTTCATCGGCTGGGCGAAGTGTTCGGTCCGTTGGCCGGATTCGAGGCGCGCACCGAGGAAACTTTTGAGCAGGCGCTGGTCACCGCCCTGACAACGCGCGACCGACCCAGCCTGATCGAGGTGCACCTGGCGCCAGATGATGCATCCACTGCCATGCGCCGTCTGGCTGAATACCTCAAGGCGCGGGTTTGAGGCGGCTGTGCTGATCCGGACTTTCCTGCGCTTTGGGCTGATGCTTCTGCTTGCAGGCCGCGAGGTGGCGATTAGGCGGGGTCTGGCGAAATCTGAGGCCGCTTTCATTCTTTGAGCCAGGGAGTTACCAAGACGGCCCGTGAATGACGGATTGCGGGCCTTGCGAACTGACGCTCCTGGCCTGCCTCTATCAATGAGGCGCAACGCATCAAATGGCTGGTTGTCGGGAATTGCCGCATTACCAAAATCCAAAAGCTGACATTCGGCAACGACTGCTCTCAACAGAATCGACTTTCGGTTGCCGCGACAACGATGAGTTGATGCGCCGGTGATAGGCGTTACACTGGCGTAAGCGCCATTGGCCAGTGGCGCTTGCGGTGCGGAACGCTGAGGAGGACAGGGGGTGGCACACGAAGAGGGACTGCCAAAGACTGGCGACGCGCAGGAAATCGGCGCCGACGCGCTAAGGTGCCTCTACGCCAACCTTCCGCGCAACTGGATGCCGCCCAAGGACCTGGGTGGCACCGACGACTATGGCTTCGACCTCCAGATCCAGTTCGTAGACAATCAGCAAGTCAAAGACATCTTCCGCGCGCAGCTGAAAGGGACGCGCTCGCCGGATCTCAACGCAAGCGGAGAGTTCTTTTCCATTGAGCTCTCGGCGTCCACGCTTCGCTACTACGACAACGTCGCGGAGCCGATTCTTCTGATTCTGTGTGATCTGAGCGTGAACCCCACGCGTCCAAAGGACTGCCCGCTCTACTACGTCTGGGTTCGCGACGAGCTCCGCCGCGTGAGCATCGAGGAGGTGCCACTCAGGCAGAAGG
>JBAWGM010000304.1:0-3257 GCA_049592895.1 Thiobacillaceae bacterium
GCGCGCAATGCGCTCTGGCTCACCCTTTGGAGCGCGGCCGTCATGGCCTTGATCAACGCGCTGATGGGCACAGCCGCCGCCTGGGCTCTGGTGCGTTACCGTTTTCCCGGCCGTTCCTTTCTGTCTACCCTGGTCGATCTGCCGTTCGCCATTCCTACACTGGTCACCGGGGTCATGCTGGTCATCCTCTACGGCCCGCAGGGCTTGATGAGCGGCTGGCTCAATCCCACGGACGTCAAGATCGCCTTCGCGCCACCCGGCATCCTGCTCGCACTGCTGTTTGTCACCTTGCCCTTTGTGGTGCGCGCGGTGGAACCGGTGCTGCTGGAACAGGACCCGGCTGAGGAAGAAGCTGCGGGAACCCTAGGCGCCGGCCCCTTCGTCATTTTCCTGCGCGTGCTCTTGCCGCCCCTGCTTCCGGCCATACTTTCCGGAACGGTGCGTTCCTTCGCGCGCGCGCTGGGCGAATTCGGCTCCATCGTTGTGGTATCGGGCAACATCCCCTATAGGACGCTGACCGCGCCGATCTTCATCTTTGGTGAAATCGAAGCCGGCAGTCCGCAGACCGCTGCGGCCGTGTCGCTGGTTCTGCTTGCACTGGCGGTGGCGCTGACTTTTGCCGGGCGCGTCCTGGAAAGATGGACCGGGGTACGCGGTGTCTGAACCGAGGCGGCTCACTGCGGGACAGGCGACGCTGCTAGCGCTGGTGCTGGGCTATCTGGGCGTGATCCTGCTCTTGCCTCTGGGCGCGATCGCAGTGCGTGCTCTGGACGCCGGCCCTGGGGCGCTGTTCGGCATGTTCGCAGACCCGAGCGCGCGTGCAGGCCTGCGCCTGACCCTGATCCTCGCCCTCATCGCCGTGGTCGCGAATGGCCTCTTTGGCGTCGGTGCAGCCCTGGTGCTGGTGCGGCATCGTTTTCTTGGACGCCGGCTGCTCGACACCCTGGTCGATCTGCCGCTGGCGGTGTCGCCGGTAATGACGGGGCTCGCCTTCCTGCTGGTGTTCGGTCGCGGCGGTTGGATGGACCCATGGCTGGATCTGGCCGGAATCAAGGTTGCGTTCGCGTTTCCCGGTCTGGTGCTGGCCACTCTGTTTGTCACCTTTCCATTCACCCTGCGTGAAGTCGCCTATGTGCTGATCGAATTGGGGACGGACGAGGAGGAGGCCGCCGTCACGCTGGGCGCGTCGCCCTGGCAGACGTTTCGGCTGGTGACCCTGCCCAATGTTCGCTACGGCCTGGGCTACGGGCTGGTCCTCACCCTGGCGCGCGCGCTGGGTGAGTTTGGCGCGGTGCTGGTAATCGGTGGGGCCATCAGCGGCCATACCCAAACCGCCACCACCTTCATCTACAACGCCATGGAAGAGCGGCAGGACGCCGCGGCCTACGGCATGGCCTTTATGCTCGCGGTGTCCAGCGTGCTGTTTCTGCTGGCGCTGGAATGGATCAAGCGCCAGCGCAGCAAGGAGAAATGAAATAAGCATTCGCGTCAGTCACCTCAACAAGCGTTTCGGCAATTTCGTTGCCGTCGATGACGTTTCCCTGCAAGTCGACAGCGGCGAACTGGTCGCGTTTCTCGGTCCGTCAGGCAGTGGCAAGAGCACCATATTGCGCATCATTGCCGGCCTGGAGAGCGCCGATTCCGGCTCGGTGTACTTTGCCGGTCAGGCGGCCGACCACCTGCATGCGCGCTCGCGCGGCGTCGGCTTCGTGTTCCAGCACTACGCCCTGTTCCGCCACATGACGGTGGCAGAAAATATTGCCTTCGGCCTGCGTGTACAGGGAAAATCCAGAACTGAGCAGAAGCGCCGGGTCGATGAATTGCTCGAGTTGATGGGACTCACAGGCCTGGGCGACCGCTATCCCGGGCAGCTCTCCGGCGGCCAGCGTCAGCGTGTCGCGCTGGCCCGCGCTCTGGCGCCGGAACCTCAGGTGCTGCTGCTGGATGAACCGTTTGGCGCGGTGGATGCCCGGGTGCGCGAAGAGCTGAGGCACTGGTTGCGGCGCCTGCACGATGAAGTTCATGTCACGTCGATCTTCGTCACCCACGACCAGGAAGAAGCGTTCTCGGTGGCGGACAAGGTCATCGTCATCAATCGCGGCCATGTGGAACAGGCTGCATCACCCGCAGAAATTCTGGACCACCCAGCCACCGAATTCGTCGCGCGTTTCATTGGCGAAGCAAACGTCTATGAGGGGGTGACCGCAGGCGGACACCTGCCAATCGGCGCACTGCAGGTGCCGACGGGGGCGATGCCTGACGGCACGCCAGTGAGCGCGGTACTGCGCTTCTACGACCTCAAGTTTTGGCGAGATGATCAGGGCGTCGCGCGAGTGGTGCGCACCATGACTCTGGGCGACCGGATCAAAGTGGAGGCCGTCATCGACGGCGGTCCGGTGATCTATTCCCAGTTTCCGCGGCGCAGCAGCCTGCTCACAGGCATCGAGCCGGGCTGCCGCATCCACATCGAGGTCACGCTGGCCCGGCTGTATCCGCAAGGCCTGGATACCCCGGCGGTGACGGTGGAAGCTTAGACTTTAGCCCTTGAAATGGGCCAAAGCCGGCCGTTCGATCCTGGCGACGGCGCGAGCCGTTCGAGCCCGGCAAATTGGACGCGTCCTCAATCAATATCCCGCGACAGGAGCATGTTAGGCCGGCACATTTTCGGCTCCATCCCTGTCCAACCGTCCTGCCAGGGCAGTTCTGCGAGTTGGAAGCTGCGGCGCATTCCACCGTCAAGCGCTGTGCAATACACGCCGGATGACACTAAAGGCGCCGAAGTAATGGGCCTCCCGCCGAAGGTTGACCCCGTAGCGGGCCGCGCATACAGCCCCCTGCCGTGCGGTACGTTGGCGGCAACGGGGAGGTCGCGTCCGTCGGTCCTATCGTGACCGCGTGTATGATTTCGGGATTTGCCAGGGTGTCGTGGCGAACCTGCCGCGAGCATTCCGATCATTGTCATCGTCGTCGTGGTGTCGTGCCACGTGGCGCAAAGCAGCCGTTCTCCGAGCGGTTGGGAGAATAGTGTGGGACCAGCGTGGAAGGCAGGCAACTCGAAGCTCCTCAGGCTTTTGCACCCCCTAAAGACACGTCTGACAAGAGTGTACCTGGGCGCAAGTGGCGCGCCGGCCAGACTCTTCAGCGACGAGCCACCGCTGCGGGCGGAGTTGTTCAGCACCGACCAGATGGAGCAGCACGGGGTACGTCTCGCATCCGCTCATCGCTTGGCGCCGGGACGCGTTCCGGACCGCCTGCTG
>JBAWGM010000305.1:0-2718 GCA_049592895.1 Thiobacillaceae bacterium
GGGCAATTGGGGGAGACTACCGCAGGTCCGCGAATTATAGATTACTCAGTATGCACAGGTGCCGGATATGCCATCGGCCGGGCAATTTCAGCGTGCACCTTCCAAACTCTTGCCATCACTAACAACAGGGGAAAGGACTAGAAGCCAGCCTGAAAGGCGGACTCACTGAAACCATAGGGATGTGTGGGTCAGTCCGGCATTAGGGCACACTGGTGGGCCACCAGAACGGCCTCAGGCAGATGCAGCCTGACTGCGCTGACAATCTCCCACATCAAACCCGGACGATAACGGTGGGAAACCCAAAGTACATTGAGTTCCAGGTTTACATCAGCAAAGACCACTTCATCGTGGCGAGCCAGGACCACCTTGATGTATGCGGCAGCGGCCTGGATGTAAGAATTAGGGCGGGACTTAAGATTCGGAATGAGCATCATGAAATCAGCCAAGCGCCGGCCGGCCTCATCCCGCGTTGGAACCCGTTTCCAAAGGGGCTCGCCAGGACTGAGCGGCCACGCTTTTCCAAGAACTTGATCCGACCGCGCCGCAGGAAGATCCGGATCTGCACTTGAGTTCATAAGCCTCCTAGAGCTGCTCTTGACTTAGGTTCTTCCCGCGTCTGTGTCCTGAAACCGAGCCCTGTAATTGAATTCACCATACCTCCCGATGTGGTACTTCACAATGCGCGGAATAGGCAAGAAAACAGGCCGGACGATGCGAACGGAAGGGGACGCCGGATACCAGCCGTCTTCAGCCGACCTTGTCAACCAGAGGCCGTTCCGGGAGCAGGCCGCGCCTCCTCAGATAGCGCAGATCACGGGCCAGGAAACGCTCGAGTTCTTCAAGCGCCCGCCGGTAAACTTCACGCTTGAATTCCACTACGGACTCGAGTTCAATCCAGTATTCATTCCAGCGCCAAGCGTCAAATTCCGGGTGATCCGTTGCGCGCAAACTCACATCGCAGTCCCGGCCCGTCAGCCGCAACAAGAACCAGATTTGCTTCTGGCCGCGGTAGACCCCGCGACAGTCCTTTCTCACCCAACGATCCGGCACTTCATAACGCAACCAGTTTCGGGTCCGTCCCAGAATCCGCACGTGCTGTGGGCTCAGGCCGATCTCCTCGTTGAGCTCTCGGTACATGGCCGCCTCAGGCGTCTCACCCACCTGTATCCCCCCTTGGGGAAATTGCCAAGCGTGCTGCTTGATGCGCTTGGCCCAAAACACCTGATTATGGGCATTGCACAAAATGATGCCGACGTTGGGGCGGTAACCTTCCCGATCGATCATTGCCGCCACCTTCAAACTAAGATGTTCCTATTTGCATTGTTTCACACTTGCCAGAAATTGCAACTCAACTCATATCCAGATTTCTGTCTTTAGCCCTTGTTTTTGCTTTGTTTTTACCGGGATGTTCCAACTTGAGCAAGGCCGACCGTGCAAGCGCAATCTTTCCTCAGGCCCACAACTTTGGTGCGACTGCAGTCGCGTTCTCGCCGGACAGTCGAGTCCTGGTATCCGGTGGCTATCAAGGCAATCTTCGGCTTCGGGACGTAGAAAGTGAGTCCGCTGTGGCGGAGATAAGCATGCATGATGGGGCAACCCTTGCCGCCAGGAATTGGTTCAATTTGAGTACTGGGACCTGGCTACCGCTGAACCCCAGATCCATAGAACCGAACATTGGGCGCTGCTTGCTTCGGTGGCTTACAGTCCCGATGGCAGACATATCGTGAGCCTCGGTCGGGACACGGATTCCGCCATCCACATGATGGACACACTAAATTACCAAGTGGAAAGGCGCTACCAGGCTCATGCGCTGTGTGAGGCGATGATCCGCTACAGCCCCGACGGCCGTTGGATGGCCTCGGCTTCGGACGACGGAAGTGTCAGACTGTACGACTTGACCAGGGCTATACGCCCCGTTCCCTTGCCGCCCCGTAATTGAGCGGCCTGCGCATCGGGATGCGGCGCGGAACAATTCATTTGTTAGCGCGTGCCCAGCGCAAGTCCTTGCCGAACCTCAACAAATCCAGCCCCCAAAAGCGACCTAAATGCATCGCCTCGCTCAGTCCCTTCTCCAGCCGTGCCGGTCCTCTGTCGTCTTCCAGGCCCAATGCCACCCTATTGGATCTTCCTTGAACCGTCAGCGAACAGACTTGGCCATCAAAGGCTTCCACCAGCCGGCTAAAGTAATCCGGGAAACCCCTGTCCTGGCTCCACAAGTTCACCGAGAGCGCGCCTCCAGGCTTCAGTGCCTGCCTGCAGGCCCGATATAGTTCGAGCGTAGCAAGCGCCTCCACCTGGTTGCCCGCATCATAGCCGTCCAGCAGGATCACATCAGCGCTCCTGGGATGCGCAGGCACATAGGCGGCACCATCTTCGATCCTGACCTGTAGGCGGTCGTCGTCCGGCGGCAGAAAGAAATGATCGCGCGCCGCGGCTACCACCTGCGGATTCAGTTCTACTGCCTGGATTCGCGCATTAGGCCGCCGTTTGCGGATGAACTTGGCGAGTGACCCACCGCCCAGTCCTATCATCAGGATATCCGAAGGCTCGGGAACAAACAGCAGAAATGCCATCATGGCCCGGGTATAAGCCAGTTCCAGATCCCAGGGCCGAGTCAGTCGCATGGAACTCTGGATTGCGCCGGTGCCGAGGTGCAGGCTGCGCACCCCCCGCTCTTCAACGACTTCTATCGTCGTATCGGAGTGCACGGACCTTGAC
>JBAWGM010000306.1:0-2745 GCA_049592895.1 Thiobacillaceae bacterium
GTCGGCCAGTTCCTTGTAGCGGGGCAGGCGATCCATCTGGAAGAACGGTCCCTCGTCATAATCGAGCCCCAGCCACTCCATGCTGTCCAGAATCGCCTGCACCGAAGCGTCGGTGGAACGCTCGCGATCGGTGTCCTCCACGCGCAGGATGAACTGGCCGCCACGACTGCGGGCATAGGCCCAGGCAAACAGGGCCGTGCGAGCACCGCCTATATGCAGATAGCCGGTGGGGCTGGGAGCGAATCGGGTGCGGACCATGGAATTGGGATGAGATGAAAGCGGCCAATTTTACGCGAAACGGACCGGCTCGTTTGACCGGACCCGGCTGGATATGGTTTAATTCGCGCCTTCTTGGGCAGTTAGCTCAGCGGTAGAGCATCGCCTTCACACGGCGGGGGTCACTGGTTCGATCCCAGTACTGCCCACCAAGAATTGGCGTTCAACACGCACCCCACAACAAGGCTTTGGTGGTGAATGCCGCGATCCCGGTATGACCTCCCGGCTCCACGGGATCTTGTTGGGTTGCAACCTCTGGTCTTTCAGGCACCCAAGGCAATCCGCCCGCAAGAAAATGCGGCGTCCCCCGAACGGCCAAATCAGAAAACGCTTCCAGTCACTTGGCGCGGGACCTCGCTCCTCTTTCGCCAGGGACTCCCGCTTGAGATCAGAAACTTTGAGCGTGGTGAATGCCGGCTCATCCATACGCGCGAAGCGGTAGAGGTGGGCTACCCGGCGAAGACAATCGACGCGCAATTGTCACGAAACCTTAATGTGACCGTCATATCCTTCCCGGGTTATGGAAAAAACCCGAATTCTGGATTCGCTCAATGAGCAGGCCTTGCTATTGCCTAGCTTGGTCAACCGAGCACTGGCCGCCAATGACCGCGTCAAGTACCGTTTTACTCTTCTACAAGCAGCACAGGCTCATGCTGAACGACCGGATGCGGTGACTTCCAGCCTGCGCGGCGAGCGGCTGGCCGCCGGGGTGCAGGACAGCAATCTCGACCGGGTGGTCGGAGATTCAGAGCGGGTGGGCGAAGGGCGCTACCGTGTTCCAGAATCTGCTCGCATTGTCCGGGAGGCGTTTGGCGATGCGGCCGAGATGCTGGAACCGCTTCGTGTTGCCGAGGCCGAGGAAAGTGACATCTTCGCCCAACGTCTGCAGACTTTTGGCATTCCCGATTTAGATGGCGACGAACTGGGGGCGGGCGAGATTCAAGCCATCACTTCGGGAGATCGGGGAGCCGGAGACAGCCTCCACATCCTGGTGATGGATATGCACCGGGCTCTCAATGCGTTGCAGGCGAGTCTGGCGAGCGAGACCATAGACGGGTGCCGCGCCTATGGCATCCGCGCTGCGGATCGCCCGCAGATTGCCGCGTTCATGGCGGGTATCGGCCGCACTGCGCCGCTAAAGTTTGACCATCCCGGCTTGTCGGCCACGGCAACCCGCGTGGGCGACAAGCTGGTCCTGCAAAACGATATCGGCACCACAGATGCGCATGTGCTGGTGATCCATGTCACCGGCCGGACCGTGACCCTGACCTACACTGACGTCCATCTGCCGCGCCTGCTTTTCTTCCAGAGCCTGTTTGAAGCCTACGACGTCAAGTGGCAGGACACGCGCTCGCGCGCGGACTCGGGGATGGAGGACGGTGTCTATCACCTTTGCGTGGGCAGCTACACGGCGCGCAGCAGCACCCAACTGCGCGACTACCTCGGCCATCTCGGTTCGCGACTGGTGTTTCTCATCGACTGGAACCGCGCGCGCAAGCGCTTGCGCCTGTTTATTCCGCGCAAGGCCACGATTGACGTCCTCAAATGGGCGGCCGACTCAGACATAGGCCACATGGCCTGGCTCAAGGCCGGCGGCGAGCAACTGATTTTCGATGCCATGAGCTTTGCCTACGGCGCCCAGCTCAGGCCTGGGGACCGACTGGATGCGCTGCTCACGCAACATCGCGCGGTGCAGTTTCTACGCTTCAACCTGAAGCAGTCACTTGACGGGCTGAATGAAGGCCGCCCGGCATCGCTGGTCGCAGATGAGATTCGCACCGAATTGGCGTCCCAGGTGCGTTCCACCGAAGACGCTCTACTGGACACCGCACTCGAACATGCCGGCTTGATTGTGGAACTGGCGGATACGGTGCGGGGCACCCTGGAAGCCGCGCGGGGGGGCGTCGGCAGGAAGTGTCCGCCATGGCGGACCGGGCGAAAGGCTGGGAAACCGCAGCCGACCAGGAATTGAATTCTGCCCGCGCCACGCTCCTGGAGGGAGACAATTTCACGCTCCAACTCATGAATGAAGCGGATGACATTGCCGATGATCTGGAGGAGGCCGTATTCCACATCACCCTCTCGCCCAAGGCGTCCAGCGCTTCAATTGCCGCGCTGACCAGGCTGGTAGAGCCGGTGTCCAACGCGAGCCGCGAACTGGTCAAAGCTCTCGCCGCGTCGCGCCATGCGCGGCGCGGGGTGCCGCGCGAGGACATGGACGATTTTCTGCAGGCGGTGCACGCCATCCGGGCCATGGAACACGCGAGCGATCTGGCCGAGCGCGAAGTGAAGCGAACCCTCGCCAGCGACTCCAGGCCGTTTGCCGAGGTATTCGGCATCGTCGAGGCCGCACGCAACCTTGAGGAGGCGGCAGACGGCTTGATGCATGTCGCACTGCTGCTGCGCGACCATGTGATGGGCAAGGTGATTCATGCCTAAGCGAAGAAGCAATTCAGCGGCCGCGCTGCC
>JBAWGM010000307.1:0-6881 GCA_049592895.1 Thiobacillaceae bacterium
GATTTTGCGTTCGGCAACGTCGCTTTCGTCGCGTCTAGCGTTTGCAGCCAGTCACTCAGGCTGCACTGCAACGCGCCCGCCGCTAGCCGGGTTGGCAATTGCGGCTTTGACGACTGGTCTGCCCGACTATCTCAAAATTCACGCAGGGGTCGATTGGACTGTGAACAGTCATTCACAGAAAACCGAAGCCGCGCATTAAAACCTTAAACACAATATTAGTCAAGAATGAATGATCACCGATCTGGTCGCCAATAGCCATCTGGCTGCGCGGCGATATTGCAAGGATAGTCGTTCTTCGTCGACACTTGGCGTTCATGCGGTCTGCAACAGGAAGGAAAAATGGATGATTGGTTAATCTGGTTGGCGCGTGTGATGTACGTCGCCATTTTTCCACTCGGCATCGGCATGCTTTTCCGTGCCTGGAAGATTGGCGTGCGCAAGGATTACCACTATGTTGCTGATTGGCGTGCCCGGTTGATCGACGACGGCGCGCGCTGGGCTTGTTCCGTCACGGCAATCAATGGCGCGGGAGGCGCGGGCTTGCTGGTGATAGGGGTTCTCGTCTTGTTGATCGGCTTGCCCTTCGTGGTGTGGTCGGGGGCGACGGCGCTCATAATCTGGACCTATTATTTCGCGCTGCGGATTGTCGTGCAGCGCGCCCGCAACGCCAAGGCAGTCGGCTGAATGGTGACTCGAACCCAAGCCGGCATGCGTTTGGATTTCAGGGGCAGCAATTGGGTTGCCCGGCGCCGGTCAAGCTGGTGGGCACCGGATCGGTGAAGGTGTAGAGTTGCCAAACGATAAAAATAACCTGATGTGTGTTTTAACCTATTCATAAGCACTCATGGCAAAGACAGGAGAACTATCAATGGCTGATCCACAGAACTTTGACTCCAAAGCGTACTGGAGTTCAACCCTCCGGTTACTCGTCATCACACTTGCAATCTGGTTCGTCGTTTCCTTCGGTGCGGGCATCCTGTTTCGCGACGCACTCGACAGCATTCATCTCGGTGGATATCCCCTGGGTTTCTGGTTTGCCCAGCAAGGTTCCATTTTCATCTTCGTCGGCCTGATCTTCTGGTATGCCAAGCGCATGGACAAGATCGACCGCGAACATGACGTCCACGAAGAGTAAGCACCCATCCCGCTCCAGGAGACCCCAATGGATCTGAAGACTATGACCTTCATCGTGGTGGGCCTGTCGTTTGCCCTCTATATCGGCATCGCCATCTGGGCGCGCGCCGGCACTACCAAGGAGTTTTACGTCGCGGGTGGCGGTGTGCACCCCATCATCAACGGCATGGCGACCGGCGCCGACTGGATGTCCGCCGCCTCGTTCATCTCCATGGCGGGGCTGATCGCCTTTCTCGGCTACGGCGGCTCCGTGTACCTGATGGGCTGGACCGGCGGCTATGTGCTGCTGGCCGTGCTGCTGGCGCCTTACCTGCGCAAGTTCGGCAAGTTCACCGTGCCGCAGTTCATCGGCGACCGGTATTACTCGCAAACGGCCCGGGTCGTGGCGGTGATCTGCTTGATCTTCATCTCCTTTACCTACGTGGCGGGTCAGATGAGGGGGGTGGGCATCGTGTTCTCCCGCTTCCTTGAAGTGGACATCACCACCGGCCTGCTCACCGGAATGGGTTTGGTGTTCTTCTATGCGGTGCTGGGCGGAATGAAAGGCATCACCTATACCCAGGTGGCCCAGTACTGCGTGTTGATCTTTGCCTACACCATCCCGGCGGTGTTCATCTCGCTGCATATTGCGGGCACGCCGCTCCCGCAACTGGGCCTGGGCGGCCACATGGGCGACATGTATTTCCTGGACAAGCTGAACAAGACCGTGACCGATCTGGGCTTTGCCGCCTATACCACCGGCAACAAGACCATGATTGATGTGTTCTGCATCACCCTGGCGCTGATGGCCGGCACGGCGGGCCTGCCCCACGTCATCGTGCGCTTCTTCACCGTGCCCAAAGTGCATGACGCGCGCTTGTCGGCCGGTTGGGCCCTGGTTTTCATTGCCCTCCTTTACACGACGGCGCCTGCGGTGGGCGCCATGGCCCGCTACAACCTGCACGCCACGGTGAACACGGCGGTCGCGAACGGCGGCGATGTCTTTGCTCCCGACGCCAGCATTCAGGGCGAAACCCGTCCGGACTGGATGAAACGCTGGGAGAAAACCGGCCTGATCAAATGGGAAGACAAGAACGGCGACGGCCGCATCCAGTACTACAACGACAAGAGCAAGGACAAGGAGTTTCTGGCCAAGGCCGAGGCTGCGGGTTGGAAGGGCAATGAACTGGGCTCGTTCGCCAAGGGCAAGTTCGAACCCAAGGTGGACAACGACATCATGGTGCTGGCTAACCCCGAGATCGCGCACCTGCCCAACTGGGTGATCGCCCTGGTGGCCGCGGGCGGGATTGCCGCCGCGTTGTCCACCGCTGCGGGCTTGCTGCTGGTGATCTCCGCTGCGGTTTCACATGACCTGCTGAAGGGCATTTTCGCCAAGAACTTGTCGGAAAAGGGCGAACTGATGGCGGGCCGCTTCGCCGCCGCGGTCGCAGTGTGTGTGGCTGGCTACCTGGGCTATCACCCGCCGGGCTTTGTCGCCCAGGTGGTGGCGTTCGCCTTCGGCCTGGCCTGCGCGTCGCTGTTTCCCACCATCGTGATGGGCATATTCAGCAAGAGCATGAACCGCGGCGGCGCCATCGCCGGGATGCTCACCGGCTTGATCTTTACCTTGGCGTACATCATCTATTTCAAGCGCGATGTGCTGTTGGGCATGCCCAAGGTTCCCGATTCGGAATGGCTGTTCGGCATCTCGCCGGAAGGCATCGGGGTAGTGGGCATGATCCTGAATTTCACGGTGTCCTTCGTGGTAATGAAGCTGACCCCGGTTTGCCCGGATCATATCCAGCACCTTGTGGAAGGCATCCGCTATCCGCGCGGTGCGGGCGTGGCCCGGACGCACTGAGTCCAGGGCGGGCAGTTGGCAAAGGACCCCTGCTTCGTCGGGGGTCCGTGCATTCCGGCTTGGTCAGAAGGGCTGGATTTGTCTTTGTCCTTCCCGCTCCAACGCCTTCATGCCGCGAATGCTCGCGGCCCGGCGGACCTGCAATGCATCGCGCAAGGCCAACAGCAATTCGGCGGTGGACAAGGCATCCGCGAGCGCATTGTGGCGGGCATAGTTGCTGATGCGGAAGAATCCCATCCAATCATCCAGTGAGCGGTATTGCCGGGCGAGTTGCGGATGGAGGGCGGGCGCTACATAGGCCAGATCCACCCAGTTGTGCCGGAACCTGAAGCCGAGAAAGGTGCTCATGGCGCGGCTGATCATGGATTCGTCGAACGCGACATGAAAAGCAATCAGTGGGTCCTTGCCCAGGTATTCAAGAAACGTGAGCATGGCATCGACTGGCGGCATCCCTTCCCGTTGCGCGGTACTGCCGATGCCGTGAATCAGGATGTTGTCCTTCCCGCTGATCTGCGCCTGTTGCAGCACGATTTCGAGACTGTCATTCAGGTGGATATTGCCCTGCGTGACCGCAACGGCGCCGATGGCAATCAGGCGATCCTTGCGGATGTTGAGTCCGCTGCTTTCGACGTCCACCACTACGCAACGGCCTTCGTCCAGTGGCGATTCCTGGTCCGTCGCCGGCAGGGATTGCCAGGCAGTCAGGCGCCGAATCTGTTCCGATGTCAGCGCAGGTTTGTTGCCGAACACCCGGTCCAGCCAGTTCATACCTGGTAATCCAGGCCCAGCTTGGTCTGCAACTTGCGCGCCTGACGAAAAGCCTCTTTGAGTATGCGCCGGTCCAGATTGTTGAGCGTATCGGGGTCCACCCGATTGGTGAGTGCCTTGCCCTGTTCGCTTTGCGCATGGTGCAGGCGCAGACGCAGCAACTGGATGAACAGAAATGACTCGCAATAGGCGCCTGTATCCCGCGCGGCGATGTTCAAGGGCGCGGCGATTTCGCGCAGACGCTGCACCGTGTTGGTTTGTGCGCCACCCACGGCCAGGCTGAAGATGCGCGCGGCATCGACAAAAGGTGTGATGCCATTCAGCTTGAGATCGACCGTGTTGTCCTCTCCCGTCACGAAATCTCGCACCATACCCAGGGGCGGCCGATTGGCCAGGGCATTGACAGCGAGTTGGTGCAGAAAGCGCGTATTTCTCGCTGCGGCCGCCTTCAGCCACTCGCGCAGTGCCGTCCCCAGGTGTGCTGCGCCATAGAGCGGACGAAAATCGAAGAAGATGGTCGAGTGCAGCAAATCCATCGGCGCACCCTGATAAATCCAGCGGTCAAAGGTGTCATGCCATTCCTTTAGCGACAGACACCACTTCGGATTCGACGCCATGACCTCGCCGCCACAGAGCGGAAATCCGCATTCCGCCAAGGCGAGGTTGACCCGTTTTGCAAACGGCAGCATGAGTGCGCGGACCGCTGCCGGATCCTCGTTGTTCTTGAGCGCGAAGATGATGCCATTGTCCTGGTCGGTGTTCAGTGTTTGTTCGAAGCGGCCCTCGGAACCCAAGGCTAGCCAGCAGAACTCAATGCGCCCGGCCGGGTTGTCGTGCAACTCAAGTTCGATGATGCGCGTGGTCAAGAGATCGTTCAGGGTCGTGATGATCTGGGTCAGATGCTCGGCTGCCACGCCCTGGGCCAGCATGTTGCGGGCCAGTTGCTGGATGTCGCGCGCGCATTGGGCGAGCAGTGCCACGGTAGCGGCATGGCGAATCGCGGTGCTTATCTGGCTCAGCCCCACGCGCTGCAGGGTGAACAAGTCCTTTTCCGATACCACCCCGGTCAGGTGACCGTTGTCGGTTACCAGTACGTGGCGGATGCCCTGCTTTGCCATCGCGAGCGCAGCCTCATGCGCTTGTGCATGAGGGGGCAGAGTGGTGAGCTGGGTGCTCATGATATTGATAACCGGCAAATTGAGATCGGTTTGCGCCAGGGCCACGCGGCTCAACACGTCGTGCAGGGTGAGGATGCCCAGGGGAACGGCGTCGTCCACCGCGACCATGGCCCCGACGCCCTGATCCCCCATCATCTGCAAGGCTTGCCGGATCGTGCTTTGCGGAGAACAGGTCACCGGGTCGCGCCGGATAATGGCCGCCAGACTGCTGTTCATCGATTGCTGTTCGGCGCTGGCCTTCGAATATCCCGCCTGAATGATGTGTTGCGACTGTTCGAGAAGATTGGCGATGCGGCGGGTGCAAAAGTCGTAGAACGCCGCGCTCAGCCGCGTCAGTTTGAGAAAATGATCTGCGGACAGCTTGTAGCAGAACACATCGCTGCTTGCGCGATAGGTGCTGGTGACGGGTCGGCTTGCGAGCAGCGCGCCCAGCGGGAAACATTCTCCCTCGTGCAGCTCAAGCCAGGCGCTGGCTTGCCGGGCCACAGCGACGTCATGCTCGCCCCGCACCACGCCCTGTTTGATGATGAAAAACTGGAGCGCGTCCGCCTGCGCGGGCGAAAGTATCACTTCATCTTTCGCAAAGTAGCCGAGTGTCAGTTTCTGCGCCATCCACAGCACGTGCTCACGCGTCATCTGGTCAAATGGCGCGAACTGGCTCAAGTGATCAACGGTGGCCTCAATCAGTGAATTGGCAGCTTCCGCCATGGAGTCTCTCCCGCCCGTATTCGGTTTATGGATCATTATCGTCACGCGCAGAACGGTTCGGCAAGAAACATGGCACAGCGAGTGCCGGGCCACGGCAAGCGACCAGTTAACGTAAGCACGGGGCAAACCGCCTTCTCCGGATTGCTGGCCGTGCCCGGCAATATTCCCCTTGTCGTCTGCACGTGCCAGCCGATTCGCCGATAGAATCACTTATGGCAAAGATCATGATCCTGGGGCTGCTGTTCGCTTGCCAATTGTCCTGTGCAAATTCCGCGCCGCAAGCGGTTCAGGGCGCACCCGTTGGACTGTCCGCGGAGGCGCCCGCAAGCCTGTCGGGCACCGCGCAGCGTCTCTACGAACAGGCGAGGCCGCGGCTGCTGCAAGTTCGCATCGTGCTGAAAGACCGCGAAACTCAGGCCAGCACGGGATCCGGATTTATCGTTTCGCCCACCGGACTGGTGGTGACGAACTACCATGTCATCAGCCAGCTGGCGCTGGAACCCGAGAAGTACCGCGTGGAATACAACGGGCCGGACGGGCGCAAAGGAGGTCTCGTGCTGCTCGCGCTGGACGTGCGGCATGACCTGGCGGTCCTGGCGATCGACAAGGCGGCGGCAAACGAGCCATATTTCGGCTGGGGGGACGCCGAACCGATTCAGGGCCAGCGCCTGTATTCTCTGGGCAACCCTCTGGACATCGGCTTTGCCGTGGTGGAGGGAACATTCAACGGCTACCCGCAACGCGGCTTCTATCCGCAGATGCTGTTCACCGGCGCGATCAATCCGGGCATGAGCGGGGGCCCGGTGCTAAACGCCGCAGGACAGGTCGTGGGCATCAACGTTGCAAGACATCTGGGCGGCGAACTGGTGAGCTTCCTGGTGCCTGCCCGCTTTGCGCGTGCACTGGTGCGGTCCGCATCGTCCAGCCGCCCGCTGAAGCTGCCGGCGAACGGAGAAATTGCCCGTCAACTGCTGGAACATCAACAGGATCTGGTGGCGCGCACCCTGAGCAAGGCATTCCGCCACCAAACGCACGGCAAGTACCGGGTTCCGCTGCTTGACGAGACCTACGCGCGCTGCTGGGGTGATGCAAACTCCCCCAAGCGCAAGGGGATGGGGGTCGAGCGCAGCGACTGCGTCATGGACACTTCGTTGTTTACCGGGCAGGGCAATACCGGCGCGCTCGGCGTGCGGCATGAGGTGTACGACGGCAGCCGCCTTGGCACGTGGCGATTCTACCGGCAGTACTCAAAC
>JBAWGM010000308.1:0-1538 GCA_049592895.1 Thiobacillaceae bacterium
CGGCTGACTTTCAGCTTCTGCCCGTACGCGGAGTAGTCCCCTTCCACCACCTGAATCGCGCCGCTCGCCTGCAGGGGTTCCGGTGCCCTGGATTTAAACGTCAGCGCCCCGGCCAGCTTGCCATCCAGCCCATAGCCCTTGAACAGGAAGTCCTCGCCGAGATCAAGCGTTAGCGCCATATCGAGCGGGAATGCCAGGTTGCCCCTGGTCTTCTGGACAGGCGCGCCTTTGACAACAACATCGTTCGATAGGCGCGGCCGGGTTCCGCCCAGCTCCTCGATGCGGGCCCGGTCCACTTTCAGCTTTCCGCCCAGACCCAGACGACGCTTCTGCAGAGTCAGATCAGCCGGCCCGCTCACCCACATGCGCGCGCCGGATCGCAGCAAGGCGGCGAAGTGCTCAAATTCCAGTTGCAGGTGCGCGTCATCGCGATCGAGATCCGCACTGCCGCTAACCCTGATCTGGCCATCCTGCCCCTTGATCACGCCCTTGTTCACCTGAATCTTTCGGTCCTTGAGGGTGAGCGCCAACTCACCATCGACAATCCGCACCCCCGGATCGAGGAGGCGAACCTGGAGTTTTTCCAGATCCAGGCTCCCGTTTACTTCAGGCCGATCCCAGGTGCCCGACGCCTCAAACGTCACGTCAGCACGAGCGTCGACTTGCGTTCCAACTGGCAGCCAAGGCCGCAGCAACGCCAGGCTGGGCAGGCTGGCCTTGCCGCTGGCAGCCAGCGGCGCCTGCCGCCACGCCGTCTTGAGCGGATCGCCGGACAATTGCATGCGGCCGCTCAAGCTTGCCTGTCCTCCCTTGCCAGACTCCATTTCCAGGCGCGCTTCGACCTGTCCCTGCCGGGCATTCAACGCCAGCGACAGCACTTTCAGTTGCAATGCCTGATGCGGTTCCTTCACGCTGACGTCACCCGACACTCTCGCCAGCGTCAGTCGTCCATTCAGTTCAGGGTTCAGGTTCACGTCCCAGCTTCCATTCATCACCAGGTCCGATTCGAGCGGCAGGGTTGGCGCAACAAATGGCGCAAGCGCCGCCCATTGCAGGCCGCGTACGCTGCCTTTGGTGGCGACGTGCTTGTGTTCGATTTGCAGACTCTCAATGTTGACATCGGTCCCGTTAATGCTCAGCCGCGCAGCCTGCAGGGACTGGCGCTGCGCGCTCAGCCCGAGGCGGGCAGGAGCGCGCAAGCTCAGGGTCAACGGCGACTTTGTCGTCGACCGGCCGTGCAGACTTTCGACCCAGCCCTCCCACTGCCCGTTGTCTGCAAGCGCACCGTGCAGGCTGACTTCGACCTCGCCCTGTGCGTGGCTCAAGCTAAGCGTCAGTCGGTGGTCCGCGCGCGATCCGCTTAGTTGTGCTGCCAGGGTCTTGAGCTGCACAGCGGCCAAACTCACCTGGCGCCCGGACCCCTCAGCCCAGACTTGACCGGTACGCCCAGCCTGCAGCCGCGCGCGCAACTCAAGCGTTTCCGCCTTGATCCCGCCGAACATCTGCAACTGGCTGGCCCGGGCAGTCAAGTTTAGGTC
>JBAWGM010000309.1:0-1656 GCA_049592895.1 Thiobacillaceae bacterium
GCCCCAAACCACACGCTCGCCGCGCTGGAAGCGGCGTCGCGCGCGACGAGCCTCGCCACTGCCTCGGGTCACGTCTGCACCTATCTCGCGGACATCGCCGCGGCGGAGAAGTTCGACGAAGACGCACTGCGCCAGGCGCTTCTCGAATCGGGAATGGTCGGCACACCAGGGGCGCCCGGTACCTGTCCGCTGATCCTCGACGACGATAGCCGAATCTACCTGCGCCGCTATTTCGATTACGAGTGCCGGTTGGCACGACGACTGATGGAGCCTTCACCCAGCCCGGCAAGTCCTATCGGCAAGAACGTCCAAACCCTGCTCGGCGACTTGTTCGCCGCGAACGTAAAACGCCTCTGTGATCGGCTCGACTGGCAGAAGATTGCCACCGCCCTGGCGCTGGAGCGCCAGCTCACGATCATCAGCGGCGGTCCCGGCACCGGTAAGACGACCACCGTCGTCAACATGCTCGCCTGCATCCTCGCTGGGAACCCGGACTGCCGGATCCGCTTGGCGGCCCCAACCGGCAAGGCCGCTGCCCGAATGCTGGAGGCCATACGCAAGGCCGCTGCCCACTTACCCGAAGACCTCCGCGACCTTCTGCCCGCCGAGTCGTTCACGGTCCACCGCCTCCTGGGCTTGTTGCCCGACTCGGGCGACTTCCGCCATCACGCGAGTAATCCGCTGCCGATCGACCTCCTGGTCGTCGACGAGGCGTCGATGCTCGACCTGGCCCTCGCGACCAAACTGGTCGAGGCTGTGCCGCCGTCCGCGCACCTCATCCTTCTGGGCGACAAGGACCAGCTCGC
Source organism: Thiobacillaceae bacterium (assembly GCA_049592895.1). GTDB lineage: Bacteria > Pseudomonadota > Gammaproteobacteria > Burkholderiales > Thiobacillaceae > DASQBT01. The sequence continues at coordinate 807 of JBAWGM010000309.1, forward strand.
GGCAGTCGAATCCGGCGCCGTGTTCTCAGAACTGAGCGCCGATCCGACCCTAAGCAAGGCGTGCGTCAATCGACTATCCGGCATCACCGGCATCCCCGCGGCACGCATCCAATGCGCGGCGCCGATCAAGGCGACTGGCCTGCCTGACAGCGTAGTCTGGCTGACCGAAAACTTCCGCTTCGCGAAGGATTCTGGCATCGGGCGCTTCGCCGCGCACGTCAATACCGGCGAGGCCGAGGCCGCGATCGAATTCCTGCGCTCGGGCGCGGATCTGGCGCTGGAGTGGGTGGACGACACGAATCCGGCACCGTCGACCGCATCGCGCGAGCGCATCGTCGACGGTATGAGGAACTACCTGGGCCTCGCCCAGGTCGACCTCGGCAACAAGCCGGCACTGTTCGAGGCGCTAGCAGGATTCCGCGTGCTATGCGCCGAGCGCGAGGGTCCACGCGGAGTGGTCGAGATCAACAGGTTCGTCAGCCAGCACTTTCGCGGAGCGCTCGAGCACCCGCTCGATTCTGGCAGCCGCTCCGAGTGGTATCCGGGCCGCCCTGTGATGGTGCTGCGAAACGACTACGTGCTGAAGCTATTCAATGGGGACGTGGGAATCGTCCTTCCCGACGCATCGGACACGCTCATGGTGTTCTTCCCGGACGGCGATGGCGGCTTGAGGCCCGTTGCGCCTCTGCGCTTGCCGGAGCACGAAACGGCGTTCGCCACAACGGTGCACAAGGCTCAGGGCTCGGAGTTCGATAAGGTACTGCTGCTGCTGCCGGCAAAGCCGAATCGCGTGGTCACCAGGGAGTTGCTCTACACGGCGGTCACGCGCTCACGCTTCCGCGTGACGATT
>JBAWGM010000310.1:0-12430 GCA_049592895.1 Thiobacillaceae bacterium
CTTCATGGCCATAGCGATCATTGACCAGTTTGAAGTGGTCCAGGTCACAGAGGGCCAGGGTAAAGCCGTGTTGCCGGCGCCGGGCCTGGGCGAGCTCATTGTGCAGGCGTTGCTCGGCGGCGCGACGATTGGGCAGACCGGTCAGTTGATCAGTCAAGGCCTGCTTTTCGAGGACCAGGCGCTGTTGCCTTTGCAATAGCAGTTGGCCCAACCAGGCTGCCACCAGCTCAAGGAAGGCGATGTTTTCCTCGCTGCTCTCTTCGTCAAGCTGCTCCCGGCCGGCAAAGGCCAACACCCCCCAGATTCGATCGCCCACCCAGACCGGCGTGCCCACGTAGACCTGCATCTTCATCAGACACGCGACCGGCATTGAACCCGTGAGCGGGTTGCCCTGCAGATCGTTGACCAAATGGGAATGCTGCTGTTCATAGACCACTTGGCAGGGCGTATCACGCAGCAGCATTTCCATCCCGGGTCCGATCCGCCCTTCCGGGTCATAAGCGTATTTCACGCGATACTGGTCATCAACGATTTCGCCCACCATCGCAAGATCCAAGCCAAAGACCCGGCAGGATTCGCCCAGAATGGCCTGAATGCGTTCCCTGTCCCCAAGGTGTCTCTGGGTTGCAAGTTGCCAGATGGAGTAAAGCCGCTCAGACCGCACGGGCATGGTTGGCTCCCATGCCGGCTTCACGAACGGCTGGCGCATTTTGCCCTCTGGCGAGCGACGAAATCATGGTTCGAATAATAGAAAAAGATCAAACTACTCTAACGACCAAATGATATCCCGGCTTCAGTCTTCCAGGACCAAATCGCGCAGTTTTTTTGCCGCCAATTCCGCCGCGATGCTGTCATGCACAATGGAATGCGGGAAGGAGCCATGTTTCGCTCCGCCTGTCACGGCGTTTAGGCGCGCCAAGGTGCGCTGGCCGACGTCGACCTTGCACCGGACTTCTGCGTCCGTCATGTTGTAACGCGCCTGGCATGGGAGAATCAAGTCCCATGCGGTCAGCCGGGAGGAAACTTTTTCATGCGTCGCGTATTGTTGGTTTTCGGTGTGCTTGTGAGCGCCTTGGCTGCATCTTTCCTGCTGAGCGATGGTGCGCGGGCCGAACTGGTGACGATGCAAGGGCCGGTAACCATGCGTACCGCCAGCCTCTGGGTGCAATCCGATGAACCCGGCCAGCCGCGGGTGGAATACCGGGCGGACCAGCAAGCCGCGCAAGCCCGGCAAACCGACCTTGTAAACCTCAACGCGCAGCAGGATTACAGCGCAACGCTCGAACTAACGGACCTGACGCCGGGGCAAACTTACCTCTACCGCGTGCTGCTGGACGGCCAACCGGCCAGAGACGGGCACTTCACCACGCTGCCCGCCTGGCGCAGCAGCGGCAGGCCTTTCGATTTCACCGTGTACTTCGGCACCTGCGCGTTCCTCAATGACGCCGAGTGGGACTGGGGTCCACCCTATGGCGGAGGGTATGAAATCTTTGACCACATCGCCGCCCAGGCACTCGCCGACTCGCAACCCAGCTGCATGCTGTGGGGCGGCGACACGGTGTATTACCGGGAAGCGGATTATGAATCGCCCTGGGGCATGAACGCGCGCCAGCGTGTCGTGCGTCATCATCCGACCCTGCAAAAGCTGCTGAGCGCCCTGCCCCACTATGCGATCTGGGACGATCACGATTACGGCCCCAACGATTCCAACCGCAGCTTTGTCCTCAAGGACACGAGCCTTACGCTATTCAAGCGCTACTGGGCCAACCCCTCCTATGGGCTGCCCGAAAGACCGCCGAGTTCTCCATGGCGGACGCGGACTTCTTTTTGCTCGACGATCGCTGGTACCGCGACCATGATCGTGCCGCCGATTTTCCCGGCAAGCAGTTGTACGGGCCCGAACAGCTCGACTGGCTGAAGAACGCCCTGCTCGCATCGCGCGCCCGCTTCAAGCTCATCGTCGGCGGCAGCCAGTTTCTCAACGACCGGTCCAGCGCGGAAGGCTGGCAGCACTTCCAGGGCGAACGCCAGGGCTTTCTTGACTGGTTAATCCGGAATCGCATCAACGGCGTGATGTTCCTGTCCGGCGACCGGCACCGCACCGAACTGTTGAAGGTGGAGCGCCCTGACACATATCCGCTGTACGAGTTGACCTGCTCGCCGCTGACTTCTCATCCACGCAAGGCCGGGGCCGAATCCGCCAGTCCCCAGCGGGTGGAAGGCACCCTGACCGAGCAGCGCAATTTCTGCACCTTGCAGTTCGCCGGTGCGAATCAGGAGCGCACGCTGAGCCTGCGGTCGTTCGACTCGGCTGGAAAACAACTCTGGCAGGTCAGCGTGCCGGCGGAGGAGCTGCGGTCTCGGTGAGCGGTCTTGCACCTCTCGCCCCGCTTGTGGGGAAAGGGAGACACTGTCACGCCCCATACGACCGCCGCCGAAACCGCTTCTCCCGCCGTGCTCGGTTCTGTTCGCGTTCGGTCAGCACCTTGGGTTTGTTGCGTGCTTCAAATGGGTTGACGCTGTCGCGAAACTCGATGCGCAGGGGCGTGCCTTCGAGGTGAAAAGCCTTGCGGAAAGTGTTTTCCAGATAACGCCGGTAGTCGTTCTGTACATTGCCCACCGCATTGCCGTGGATCACGACGATGGGTGGATTGCTGCCGCCCTGGTGAGCAAACTTCAGCTTCGGCCGGAAAAGCCCGGTCTTCGGCGGCGCGTGCTGGGCGGTAGCGGCCAGCAGCGTGCGGGTCAGCCTGGGCGTCGGCAGTTTGGCAAAGGCGGCCTCGTAGGCGCCCATTACGTCTTTCAACAAGCCGCCCAAGCCCTGCGCCTTCAACGCGGAAATGTAGTGGAAGCGCGCGAAGTTGAGGAACTGCAGCTTGCGTTCAATTTCGCGCTTGATGGTGTCGCGCCGATAGTCGTTCAGCCCGTCCCATTTGTTCACCGCCAGTACCAGGGCCCGGCCCGCTTCCAGGATGTAACCGGCCATATGCGCGTCCTGTTCCGATATCTCGCTTTGCGCATCGAGCACCAGCACCGCCACATTGGCGTCCTCGATCGCCTGCAGGGTCTTGATCACGGAAAACTTCTCCACTGCCTCGAACACCTTGCCGCGGCGCCGCACGCCGGCCGTATCGATCAGCGTGTAAGCGCGGCCGTCGCGCTCGAAGTCCACGTAGATGGAATCCCGCGTGGTACCCGGCTGGTCGAAGGAAATGACCCGCTCTGCGCCGACCAGGGCATTGACCAGAGTGGACTTGCCCACGTTGGGACGGCCGATGATCGCGATGCGCGGCCGCTGCGGATCCCCGGACTCTGCGTCCGGCTCCGCAGCAAAGCCGCTCAGGGCCAGTTCCACCAACTCCCGCACGCCCTCGCCATGGGCACTCGCTATGGCCAGCGGCTTACCCAGTCCCAGTTCATGAAATTCGGCAGTGACGACATCCGGGTTCATGCCTTCGGCCTTGTTCACCGCCAGATGCACCGGACAGAGGGCCTGCCGCAACTTCTGCGCAATCACCTTGTCCTGCGGCGTCATGCCCTGACGGCCATCCACCAGAAACACGATCGCATCCGCTTCATCAATCGCCTGCAGGGTCTGGCGCGCCATTTCGTGGTAAATGCCGTCCGTGGCCACGGCCTCCAGTCCACCGGTATCCACCACCAGATAAGGCTTATCCCCCATGCGTCCGCGCCCATAGTGGCGATCGCGGGTCAGTCCGGGCATGTCATGCACCAAAGCATCGCGGGTCTTGGTCAGGCGGTTGAAGAGCGTGGACTTGCCGACATTGGGGCGTCCGACAAGTACCAAGGTGGGCAGCATCAGCGATCCAGTAAGACGGGACTACGAAGGGCACCGAGACAAAAAAGGGCAGGCCGCGACGCAACCAGAGCATTGCAGCTTGAATCGGTTTCGCGTCCCGTGCCTTTGTTGATCAACTTTGGCTCAAAAGTAATCAATTCAGCCTGAACGCCGTCACCGTACCCTTGACGGTCTGCACCGCGATGCCGGGGCCGATGTCCACCGGGGCATAACGGATCGCTCCCCCCTCGGCCCTGGTGCGGGCAACGAAGCTGCCATCCTCGGCGGACAGCACGTGGACATAGCCTTCGTAGTCACCCACCACGACGATTTTGCCAAGCGCCAGCGGCGCGCTGACGTTGCGGTTTGCCAGCTTGTCCTGGCGCCACACCGCGCGGCCGCTGTCCTTGTCGTACGCGGTCACGCCTCCCTTGTCGTCGGTCACGTAGACGTTCTGATCATCCATGGCCAGTCCGGAGTCGCTCGATGCATCCTTGCTCCAGATGCCATTGCCGCTGGCGCGCTCGAAACACGCTACCCGGCCCTGGTAGGCCACGGCGCAAACGCGTATTTCATCAACCACCGGGGCACCGGGCACATCCGACACCCGCTCGAGTTCGGTCGCGCCGTGCGGCGTCGCGACGCTGGCCTCCCACAGTTGCGCCCCGTTGCGCGCATCCAGCGCGACCAGCTTGCCGCCGCTGAATCCGGCGTAGACCACGTTGTCCTTCAGCGCCAGCCCCTCCGGAACCGCCAGGCTCAACAGCGGAAGCTGGCGCGTATAGAACCACTTGCGGCTGCCGTCCACCGCTGCCAGACCATAGATCTTGCCGTCGCCGGTTCGCACCACCACGATATCCCCTGCCACCACGGGTATGCCGGCAATCGCGCTGGACAGCCGCGATTCCCAGCGCTGCTTCCCGCTCTTGCTGTCAAGCGCCAGCAATTCACCCTTGTAGCCGCCCACCAGCACCAGGCCCGCGCCTGTGCCGACACCGGCGGAGATCGTTTTGCGCAAATCCGCCTTCCACTCTTCGTGCCCATTCTGCACATTGAAACGCCGCACCTCGCCGCTGCCGCCCGCAGCAAACACGCCGTCCCCATCCACCGCCGGACGCAGCACCCCTCGGCCCATGTCACCGGTCGAGCCCTGCCACGCGGAAGCAAGCGCCATGCTGGGCTTGATCTCCGTCAACGGCGTGGGCTGAACCACCGGCTTGGCGCCTATCCCGAACCAGCCCCCGACGGTGTCCATGGTATTGCTCATCGCGCTGCATCCGCCCAGGGTCAGCGCAGTCAGGCCCGCCCAAAACAAAGCTCTCATTTGGCCGGTCCTCCCAGAGCATCCAGCTTGAATCCCACCAGTTGACGCAACGGGTTCTTCTCATCCAGAGCTTTGTAGGCGGCATCGTAGGCAGCCTTGGCTTCCTGGGCCTTGCCCTCGGCCATCAGCACATCGCCCTTGAGGTCATTGAAGCGGGGCGCAAATGCGTCGCTGTGCGCGGCATTCAACTGGCTCATCGCCGCGTCGTATTCCTTCGCATCAAGCAGAACGGCAGCAAGACGCAGACGGGCCAAGTCCTTGAGTCCCGGGTCGCGGGCGTGCTCAATTGCCCATTCCAATTGGGCGCGGGCGCTCTTGCTGTCGTTCAGGCTCAGATTCACGCCGGCAAGAATCAGTGCGGCCCGCGGTGCATAGCCGGTGCCGGCGTACTTGTCGATGATCATGCCGCCTATTTCCCGCGCCACCTTGTCATCACCCGCTTCCGCCGCCTGATCAAGCCGGTCGAAAATAACCGCGGCCTGCGCCGCCTGGGTGGCCTGATGATTCCTCCACCACTGCCAGCCCGCGGTGGCCGCCAGCGCTCCGGCGATGGCGATCGAAACCAAAGTGCCCCAGCGATCCCACCAGGCCTTCAGTTCATCGAGTTGTTCCTGTTCTTCCAGATCGAAGGCCATAAGGGCTCCTAGTTTCTCTTATTCATCAGTAGTGCGATTTCTGTCACGCTCATCCGCGACTGCGCTTTTTCCTCGCGCAGTGCCTTAACGGTCAGTTGACCAAGCGACGCTTCTTCATCACCCACAATCAGGGCATAGCGGGCTCCGCTGGCATCAGCCTTTTTCATCTGGGATTTGAAACTGCCGCCTCCCAAATGGTAAACCACCGCCATGCCCGCGCTGCGCAGGGCCGCCGCCGCCTGCCAGGCATGCGCGCTCGCCGCCTCGCCCGCGTGAACAAGGTAGGCGTCCGGTGTGTGCGAAGGAATGGGCGTTTGTGCCGCCTCCATGAGTGCCAGCAGGCGTTCCATACCCATGGCAAAGCCGCAGGCTGGAGCCGGCTTGCCCCCCAGTTGCGCGACCAGCCCGTCGAAGCGCCCGCCGGCACACACTGTGCCCTGCGCGCCCAACTGATCGGTCACCCACTCAAACACGGTGCGATTGTAGTAATCCAGGCCACGCACCAGGCGGGTGTTGATTTCGTATTTGATGCCCGCGGCTTGCACCCACTTTTGCACCGCCTCGAAATGGATCTGTGATGTCTCGCCCAGATCATCCATCAGCTTGGGCGCGGCTTCCACGAGGGCCTGCATGGCCGGATTCTTGCTGTCCAGAATGCGCAGCGGATTAGTGCGAAGGCGCCGTCTTGCATCGTCATCCAGCGTATCCAGATTGGCCTCGAAATACCGGATCAGGCGTTCCCGGTGGCGCAGCCGGTCTTCCGCGTCGCCCAGCGTATTGATCTGAAGCACAGGCGCGATCCCCAGACGCGTCCACAAATCCGCCCCCATCAGAATGTGCTCCGCATCCACCTCCGCGCTCTCAAAGCCGAAGGTCTCCACCCCGATCTGATGGAATTGCCGATAGCGGCCCTTCTGGGGACGTTCGTGGCGAAACATCGGGCCCGCATACCACAGGCGCTTCCCGCCGTCGTACAGCAAGTTGTGTTCGATGACCGCGCGCACGCAGGAAGCGGTGCCTTCGGGGCGCAGGGTCAGGGATTCACCATTGAGTTCATCAACAAAGGTGTACATCTCCTTCTCGACGATGTCGGTCACTTCGCCGATGGCGCGCTTGAACAGGCCGGTTTGCTCCAGGATCGGCATGCGGATTTCCCGATAGCCGTAGGTGGCCAGCCAGTCGCGCGCGGTCTGCTCGAAATATTGCCAGGCCGCACCTTGCGCCGGCAGCATGTCGTTCATTCCGCGAACGGCCTGTAGGGTCTTGCTCATCAAGCTCAATCAATCAAGAAGTTTCACGAAGAGGACGTGCGGACTGGACGACCCCTGGACAAGATCTGCAAGGCATCCCTGCTGTCCTTTGCTCCACTTATTCAAAATCCTTCACCCGGGGTAATGACTGCGCACATAGTCCTCGACGATCGCCTGAAATTCCGCGGCGATACGCTCCCCCTTGAGGGTTACGGTCTTCTGCCCGTCGACGTAAACCGGAGCAACGGGCACCTCGCCGGTGCCCGGCAGTGAGATGCCGATATTGGCATGCTTGGACTCGCCCGGCCCGTTGACGACGCAGCCCATCACCGCCACGTTCATGCTCTCCACGCCCGGATACTGGCTGCGCCACTTGGGCATCTGCTCGCGTAAATACGTTTGGATATCCTGCGCCAGTTCCTGAAACACGGTGGAGGTGGTGCGCCCGCAGCCTGGACAGGCCGTCACCATGGGGGTGAAGGCGCGCAAGCCCATGGTCTGCAGAATTTCCTGGGCGACGATGACTTCGCGGGTGCGATCACCGCCTGGCTCAGGGGTGAGGGAAATGCGGATGGTGTCACCTATGCCTTGTTGCAGCAGCACGGAGAGCGCGGCAGTCGAGGCCACGATGCCCTTCGAGCCCATGCCCGCTTCGGTCAGGCCCAGATGCAGCGCATAGTCGCATTGCGCCGCCAGATCCTGATACACCGCAATCAGGTCCTGCACCCTGCTCATCTTGCACGACAGGATAATGTGATCCCCGGGCAACCCCAGTTCCTCGGCGCGCTTCGCCGATTCCAGGGCGGAGGCCACCATGGCCCGGCGCATCACCCCTTCGGCATCTTCGGGGACCGCGCGTTTGGCATTCTCGTCCATCAGCCGAACCGCCAACTCCTGATCGAGGCTGCCCCAATTGACCCCGATGCGCACCGGCTTGTCATGGCGGCAGGCGATTTCAATCAGGCTGGCAAACTGTTCGTCGCGCTTGTTCCCACGCCCGACATTACCCGGATTGATCCGCAGCTTGCCCAGTGCCTCGACGCATTCCGGCACCTGCGTTAGCAGCTTGTGGCCATTGAAATGAAAGTCGCCGATCAGCGGCACCTTTATCCCCGCGCCGTCCAGTTTCTGCCGGATGACGGGCACCGCCTGGGCGGACTCGATATTATTCACCGTCACGCGCACCAGTTCCGAGCCGGCCTGCGCCAGTTCCGTAACCTGCCTGACCGTGGCCGCCACGTTGGCGGTATCGGTGTTGGTCATGGACTGCACCACGATGGGCGCACCGCCCCCCACCGGCACGGGACCGACTCTGACCTGCCGGGTATCGCGGCGGATGGGGGCGGGAATGTTCACTTACTGTTCCAGATTGAAGCGCGCGACTTTGATGTCGATGTAGGGCGTCAGGTCGAGAGGGCGGCCGTTGTAAGTCATGCGCACCTGTGCCGCGTTGCCGATGACAAAAGTGAACGGCGGAGTACCGGTCACGGTCACGCTGCTGCCTGCCGGATTGAGCTTGTGCAGCAGCACCCGGCCGTTTTCCTCATTGATTTCCACCCAGGCATCCGCGTCAAAATCCAGCTTGATCGTGCCTTGCGCTACCGGCGCGGCCGCGTCCGTCTGGTCTGCCAAGTCTGGGGGCGTCGGCGGCGGTGTCTGTGCCGGCACCGGCGCGGGTGTCGACGCGGGGGATGCTGCCACTGGAGCCTGATCTGGCACTGCCGCAGGAACGGGCGGCTCTGGCTGAATCGGCTGCGTCGCATCCGGCGCGGGTGCCGCGGCGGGCCCGATCGGCTGGGTAATCGGACGAATCGGCGTCACGCTGACCCGGGCCGGCTCCTCGCCGCTGTTCAGCCACAAATAAAGCGCCACCGGAATGGCGATCAACATCACCAACGCGGCCATGGCACCCAATACCCAGGGCGTGGTCAACAGCGACCTCGGCTGCTCCATCGGCACAGGTTCGATGGCGGGCAATTCTTCCTGATCAGTGTTTGCCAAACGCGATACCAGGGCCTCTGCATCCAGTCCCAGCATGCGGGCATAGTTGCGCACAAATCCGCGTGCAAACACCGGCTGACCCAAGGCCGCAAAATCATCGGCTTCCATGGCGCTCAGTTGCCTGACCATCAGGCGCAGGCGGCCCGCGGCCTGATCGAGGCTCAGTCCCTGGGCCTCGCGTGCAACTTTCAGGCTGGCGCCGACGGACGGAATCTCTTCGCTCATTCGAAGCGCCCCGAAATCATCAGCTCATCTTCCTTGGAATTCGGAAAGCGCTTGTGCAACTGCGCAGCGAATGCCGTCTCCTGGTCCTTGTTGCCGCGCTTGCGCTCCAAGCGCACGCCCAGCCATAGGCTCTCCGCGGTAGGCGGCGCCACATCGTGGTAGCGGTTCAGCAGGCGCTCCGACTCATTCAGCTTATCCTCGCGGAAGTACAAGCGGGCCAGGCTAATCGTGGCCAGGGGGTAATCCGGCTGTAGCTTCAGCGCCTTCATGAAGCTCGCCTCGGCCTTCTCCAACTCACCCTTCTTCTCCTTGCACAGGCCGGCATTGGCCAGGGCCTGTTCCGGTGTTTCGTACAGGGGATTGCGCAGCGCGTCGGTAAACTGCGCGAGCGCCTCGTCATAGCGACCGCGCGTGCAGAGAAACCAGCCGTAGTCGTTGTGGGACTCGGAATCGGCCCGGTCCAGGTCCACGGCCTTGCGGAAATTTTCCTCGGCCAGTTGATCCTCGGCCAGCTCCATATAGATCAGGCCCAGCACGTTGTAAGCCGGACCGTAGCGGTTGTCTGCAGCGATGGCCTTGCGCACATCTTCAAGGGCCACCTTGAACTGCCCACGTTTGAAGTATTCCGCCGCCAGTTCGCTGAATATCTTGGCGTGCTGTGCAGCGGTGGAAACCGGCTGTACCCCTTGGTCCGTAGGTGATGAAGCACCTGCGCTTCCCCCATTGGTCTGCATCTGTTGGCACCCGCTCAATGCCAGGGCCAAGGCCACCAACATCGCTGCCCAATTCTGCATACGGTCGCCTCCGTTGTGTCCTGCGGCGCTCAAGCACGGTGGCATCGGATCCACACCGCATTCGCGGACGCTCACACCTCCCGCGTGCGGCGGCAGGCATTGGTCCCTGCTCATGCCGTGGCCTCCTTGCTAATTCGCTTAATCACGCGGCCGGTCTTGTCCGCCACCTGGCCGGCCAATTGACCGCAGGCGGCGTCGATGTCATCGCCGCGCGTCTTGCGCGTAGTCACGACGTAACCCGCCTGCTTAAGAATGAGGCGGAACACCTGCATCGATTCCGCCTTGCTGTTTGCATAGCCCGAATCGGGGAAGGGATTGAATGGAATCAGATTGAACTTGCACGGCACCGCCCGCGCCAGTTCCACCAACTGGCGAGCGTGTTCGGGCTTGTCGTTGACCCCCGCCAGCATCACGTATTCGAAGGTGATGAAATCGCGCGGCGCCACCGCGAGGTAGCGGCGGCATGCAGCCATCAGCTCCCTGAGCGGATATTTTCGGTTGATCGGCACGATCTGGTCACGCAGCGCATCATTGGGCGCGTGCAGGGATACGGCGAGCGCCACCGGGCAGCGCTCACCCAGCCTATCCATGGCCGGTACCAGACCCGAGGTGGACACCGTCACGCGGCGGCGCGACAGCCCGTAGGCGTGATCGTCGAGCATGATATCGAGCGCGGTCACCACATTATCGAAATTGGCCAATGGCTCGCCCATGCCCATCATCACGACGTTTGTGACCGGGCGCTCGCCGTAGCCGGCCTTCTTCAATTCGCGGCTGGCATGCCACAACTGCCCGATGATCTCGGCCACCGTCAGGTTGCGGTTGAAGCCCTGGCGCCCGGTTGAGCAGAAAGTGCACTCCAGCGCGCAGCCCACTTGGGATGAAACGCACAATGTGCCGCGGTAACGTGGCACATCATCAGAGCCCGGCGTGCCGCGGTAAGGGGGACTGTCCTCGTCGGCGTCGTCGCCCTCGCCACTGGAAGGCACCCCTTCCGGAATAAACACGGTCTCGATGCCATTTCCCACCCCAACCTCAAACAGCCATTTGCGCGTGCCGTCGGCCGAGTCCTTGTCGGCCCTGACCGCAGGAGCCCGCACCTCGGCCAACTGCGTCAGTTTCTCCCGCAAGCTTCTGGCCAGGTCCGTCATCTGCGCGAAGTCGCGCTCCCCCTCCTGGTGGATCCAGCGGAACACCTGTTTGGCGCGAAACGGCTTCTCACCGAGTTCGGTGAACCATGCCGTCAGTCCGGGGAGATCGAAGTCGAGCAGGTTTTGCAATGAAGGGCCTATTCCTTGGCCATTGCGAGGCGCAACTGAAGCAATCCAGGGACTTTATCTTTAGCTGGACCGCCGCGTCGCGTTGCTCCTCGCAGTGACAGGTACAACAACATACTTTAGCGCGGGCAGAGTTCAGTACTGGCAAAAAAATAAGCGATTTCTACCGCCGCGGTTTCGGGCGCGTCAGAGCCGTGCACCGCATTGGCATCCACGCTTTGGGCAAAATCGGCGCGTATGGTTCCCGCTTCGGCCTTCTTCGGGTCGGTGGCGCCCATCAGTTCGCGGTTTTTGGCGATCGCGCTTTCGCCTTCCAGCACCTGGATCATCACCGGACCGGAGATCATGAATTCCACCAGATTTTTGTAGAAAGGACGTTCACGATGCACCGCATAGAACCCCTCAGCCTCGCGGCGGGACAAATGCTTCATTCTGGCCGCCACCACTTTCAGGCCGTTGGTCTCAAAGCGTGAATAGATCCTGCCGATCATATTCTTGCCCACGGCATCGGGTTTGATTATGGAAAGGGTGCGCTCAATCGCCATACTCAGACTCCATCAGATTCAAAAAAGGGTTTAAAAATTAGCCTGTTATTATAACTGCCGGTCTGGCCGCTGTCTTGGCCCCTTGGGCGGATTTTCCGAGTCCGCCCAGACTGGTCAAGGCCGTAATAGCGCTTTGCGCATTGGCCAAACCCGTGTACCCTGCTGTCCATCTGTGGGATTCAAGTAGTAATGCGACACCTGGTTGACCATTTTTTCCTTGATTTCGATAGATTGGGCATGTGCCCTAATTCAATTCATTTTTTGAGGAAAATCTAATGCAAGAAGGTATTGTCAAGTGGTTCAATGACGCCAAGGGTTTCGGTTTTATTACTCCCGATGGCGGCGGCGAAGATCTCTTCGCACACTTCTCTGAAATCCGCTCCACCGGCTTCAAGTCCCTGAAAGAAAACCAGCGCGTCAGCTTTGAAGTGACGACCGGCCCCAAGGGCAAGCAGGCGGCAAACATCCAGATCGTCTAAGCGATCCCGCTGCTCGAAACCAAACCCCGGCCTGCCGGGGTTTTTTTGCGCCCCGCCTCTACTCACTCGCAGCCCCCCGATGCCTTGAGCCCCCCTCACCC
>JBAWGM010000311.1:0-2049 GCA_049592895.1 Thiobacillaceae bacterium
GGCGTGAGCGCCCAGGAACTGACTGTGGATCTCGCCCAGGCCTATGGCCTGGAGGCGCCGCGTGGAGCGCTTGTCACGGAAGTCAGGCCAATGGGTCCGGCAGATCGGGCCGGACTGCAACCGGGCGACATCATCCTTGACCTGAATGACATCGCTATTGCGGACAGCGCCGACTTGCCACCCATCATCGGCGCCAGTCAACCCGGCACGGAACTCCTGCTGACAGTTCTGCGGGATGGCCAATTGCTGAAACTCAAGCCGAAGGTAGGTGAACTGGGGCAGGAAGGCACGTCCGGGAAGCGCGCCACGACCATTACCCGGATCGAACGGCTCAAACTGAAGGTTTCAGATCTGGATGCTGCAACACGGCAGGTGCTGTCCCTGCACGGAGGCGTGATGGTGGAGGACATCGAGGCCGGTCCCGCCACCATAGCCGGGATACAGCCTGGCGATATTCTGCTCAAGCTGGGTCCGTTTCAGGTGGACAACGCTGCCCGTCTGCGAGATCTGACTAACAGATTGCCCGCCGACCGGCCCTTTCCACTGCTGGTGAGGCGGCAGGATAGCTATACGTTTGTCACGATCTCTTTGCCCAAGGCGGACTAGGCCTGGAGCTCCTTGTGACTGCAACCTGATTGCGGACACCCATAAAAAAACCCCGCGCTGCGGGGTTATTGCTGGGAATGCAAAGAACTCAGGCGGCCTGGATATTGGATGCCTGTTTGCCTTTGGGTCCCTGGCTCACTTCAAATGATACTTTCTGGCCTTCTTTCAGCGTCTTGAAGCCATTCATATTGATGGCGGAAAAATGCGCAAACACATCTTCGCCGCCGTCGTCGGGAGTGATAAAGCCGAATCCTTTCGAATCGCTAAACCACTTGACGGTACCTGTTGCCATATAAACTACCCTCCCTTGGCGCTACTAGCCGCTAACTGCGTGCGGCAAACCGCTTGTTGTTCGATTGCAAGACGCTCGAAATGCCCTGAATCCACAACCTCCTCAAGCCTGTAAGCCAGACTTATTGGCTTTCTACGCCGCTTTTTTATTTTTGACAAGAGGCTACTTGTTTTTTCCGGAATCCCGCTACACTCCTGTCTCCCAACAACCACATAGGAGGTTCCATGAAATTCCCCGCAATGATTGCCCTGGCTGCAGCCGTGCTTTTCGCAGCGTCAGGCCCGGTGTTGGCTGAGACGTCTCAGCAAAGCCGAATGAAGGACTGCAGTGCGCAGGCCAAAGGCAAAATGGGCGCCGAGCGCAAGGCATTCATGAAGTCCTGTCTGTCCGGCGCCAAGGCCGCGGCACCTGCTCCTGCTGCTGCAACTCCGGCTGCCGAAGCCAAGGCTCCGGCAGCGGCGCCGGGCATGTCTAAATCGGGCAAGCCCCTGACCGCGCAGCAACAAAAGATGAAGGACTGCAATGCGGAGGCCACGGGCAAGAAAGGCTTGGAGCGTAAAGTGTTCATGAAAGAGTGCCTGAAGAAGAAGTGAGCAAATCGATTAAACAGGAAAGCCGGGTTCGCCCGGCTTTTTTGTTTTGGTGCATTATGAAATGATGCGGCGGATTCAAACCTGCGACCTGTTTTGCACCGTGGTGGACAACTACGGTGACATCGGCATCGCTGCCCGCCTGGCCCGCCAGTTGCATCAAGAGCAGGGGCTGCGAGTGCGGCTTTGGGTGGACGATCTGCACACCTTCAGCCGACTTCATCCCGATATTGCGCAGCAGGCCGAGAGCCAGAACTGGCAGGGGGTTGAGGTGCGACGCTGGGCCTCCCCCTTTGACGAAATCGTTCCGCACCGTCTGGTCATCGAGGCCTTCGCCTGCGAACTTCCGCAGTCTTTTCTAAAAGCCATGGCGGCACAGCCGGTCAAGCCGGTCTGGCTCAATCTCGATTACCTGTCAGCCGAGCCCTGGGTTGAAGGCTGCCACGGCCTGGCCTCACCCCATCCGCGTTTGCCGCTGGTCCGGTACTTCTTCTTTCCCGGTTACACGCGAGCCACAGGCGGACTGTTGCGCGAGCAAGGATTGATCGAGGACGTCGAGTC
>JBAWGM010000312.1:0-3692 GCA_049592895.1 Thiobacillaceae bacterium
GGCATGATAGCGCTCAACCTCAATCCCTGGCTCGCCATCCCCGCCATGCTGACAGGCATGGTGCTGCTGTTCGCTGTTCTGCGTGCCTGGCAAGTGCTGGCCCACCCTCACCCGGAACTGGTACGCAAGCTTTTCCATCTGGGCGGCGGCCTGCTCGCCCTGCCCCTGCCCTGGCTGTTTTCCAACCCCGCGCCGGTGCTGGTCCTGGTTGCATCCAGCATTGCCCTGTTCACCCTGCTGCGCACCGTGCCGATCCTCAGGGCCGGGCCCGGACAGGTGCTGGCTGCCGTCCAGCGCAATACGGCGGGCGAATATGGTTTCGCCCTGAGTGTGCTGCTGCTGTTCACCTGGGCGCACGACAACCCGCTGCTGTACGGTGTTCCCCTGCTGATACTGGCGATTGCCGACGCCTTCGCGGCTCTGGTCGGCAAGGCGTACGGCAAGGTGTTCTATACGGTGAGCGGTGGCGGCAAAACCGTCGAGGGCTCGGTCACCTTCTTTCTTGCCGCCTTCTTCTGCGTGCACGTGCCGGTACTGCTGTTTACCGACACCCCGCGGCCGGAGAGCCTGCTGATCGGCATCAATATCGGCCTGATGGCCATGATGGCTGAGGCCGCCGCCTGGTGGGGAATGGATAACCTCATCATTCCCCTCTTCAGCTACGTGCTGCTGAGAACCTTCCTCCACCTCGACGCAGCGGAGCTGCTCCAGCATCTGGGCTTCCTCGTGGCGCTGTCGCTGTTCATCCGCTACTGGCGCAGGCACACCACGCTCGCCGACGACGGCCTGTTCGGCGTTGCCCTGTGGGGCTACGTGGCGTGGGCGATTGCCGGCTGGCACTGGGTCGTGCCCCCACTCATCCTGCTCATCGTGTATACCTCGGTGACGCGCCGTACGCCCACCGATCATCTGCGCATGTTCAATTTTCCAGTGGCGCTGGCCAACCTGTTCGGTGCCATTGTCTGGCTGCTGCTGTTCTGGCGTTACCAGGATCCCCGCATATACGCCGCGTACGCCGCGGTTTACGGTGCGGACCTGTCCATCATTGCGCTGGTGCGCCACCGGCGCGCGCAGCCCGGTACATCTCTGCGGAACAGCATTGCCATGAGCAGCGCAAAGGGCATCCTGCTGTTGATCCCGTCCATACTTCTGTTCCAGGGACTGCGCGTGGCAGCCATGCTCAGCTTCGGCGGCGCTGCGCTGGCGGTGGTCGCCGCCACCATGGTGTTCGCCACCGTCCAGCCGGAACTGGAACGGTTTCCGGTCGATAGCGGCCGCTGGCTGCGCCAGTCCGTGGTCGCCGCGCTCAGTTCTCTGCTGGCCTTTGCGCCGGTTCTGCTTCCTGTCGGGATCTAGTCCTCCATGACCGTCATCAGTCCCCTCGATCAAGCCGACCTCGACCTGTTCTGCAGCATCAATGGCCTGTCGGATCTGAGCCCTGCGATAGTGCGGCAGCAGGCCCCCGATGCGCTCCTCATGTTGCGGAATCAAGGCCGCCTGCTAGCGCGAACCGCGCTCTGGTGGCGCCAGGTGCCCGAGCTTCCCGACGAGCGGGTGGGCCTGATCGGCCACTACGCGGAAAAAGACAGCGTCAGTGCCGCAACAATCCTCAGTGACGCGTGTCGGGCACTTACTCTGCAGGGTTGCAGTGTGGCAGTCGGCCCAATGGATGGCAGCACCTGGCGCCGCTATCGGTTCCTCACCGCGCGCGGCGACGCACTGCGCTTCTTCCTTGAGCCGGACAATCCGGATGACTGGCCCCTGCACTTCGAGGCCGCGGGTTTTCATCCATTGGCGCAGTTCTATTCCTCGATCAACGAAGACAATGCCCGCTGCAAGGACCGCAGCGCCTTGATGCAGCGCCTGGAGCGCAAAGGCTATTCGCTGCGTCCCCTCGCAAGCCACGACTTTGGCGCGGAACTGGGACGATTGTGGCAAGTCTCGCGCGAGGCATTTCGCGACAACTTTCTCTATGTCCCGATCACCGAGGCCGAATTCCTTGATCTCTACACTCCGCTCCTGGCCCAGATCAGGCCGGAGCTGGTCCTGATCATGGAGTGGCACGGCGCCCCGGTCGCCTTCTGCCTCGCACTGCCGGACCTGCTGCAGGCACGGCGCGGCGAGCCTGTGGACACCGTCGTCGTCAAGAGCATCGCGGTTCAACAGGCCCATCACGGCAAGGGGCTCGCGGCTGTGATGCTGGCGCGGATCAACAAGTCCGCGCGCGCGCTCGGCATGCACCGCACCATCCATGCCCTGATGCACGAAGACAATGCTTCGCGCCTGCTGGATCGGCCCCTGATGCGCGATTTCCGTCGCTACACCCTTTACGCCAAACCTTTGTGAACATCGTTGCATTGTTGGATGAGGCGGCGCGCCGCACCCCTGATGCGGCAGCCATCATCGACGGACCATGGAGCGCGGAACGCAGCACCTCGTTTGCCGATCTGCGCACCCGGTCCATGCAGATTGCTGCTCTATTGGCGAAGGCAGGCGTGGGCTGCGGCGACGGCATCGTGATGCTGGTGCCCATGTCCGCTGTTCTCTACGCGGTTATCGCCGCCGCGCTCAGGTTGGGCGCGATCCTGATTTTCATCGACCCTGAGAAGGCCGCCGCCCAGCTCGAACACTGCCGCGGCTCCCTGCCTTTGAAGGTGTTCGTGGGGAGCCCGCCGGCCTGTCTGTTGCGCCTGCTGAAGCCTGAACTGCGCGCCCTCAAGCCGGCGTTTGTCGCGCACGGCTGGTTTCCGGGCACGACCTCACTCAATACTGCTCAGAGTATTCCTCCCATCGATCACGCGCTCACCGATCTGGACGATGCGCCTGCCATGCTCAGCTTCACCAGCGGCAGCACCGGCGCCGCCAAGGGCCTGATGCGCAATCACGGCCTGCTGGCGGCGACCCAGAACATTCTGGCGAGGCACCTGGACCTGCAACCCGGGGGCATCAGCCTGGCCACCATGCCGGCCCTGGTGACGGCCAATCTCGGCCGCGGAGTAACCAGCCTGATCCCCGATGTTGACCTGCGCCGGCCGGGCGCAGCGGACCCGGCCCGCATTGCAGGCGCCATCAGCAGATGGAATGCCGACAGCCTGCTGGCCTCGCCGTCCCTGGTGGAGCACCTTGCCGATTACAGCCTGGCGCTTGGCCGGCCCCTGGCCTCGCTGCGTGCCGTCTTCGCCGGCGGCGCCCCGGTGTTCCCACGCGTATTGGACAAGTTTGCACAAGTTGCACCGCTGGCGCGGGTAGCTGCGCTATATGGTTCCACCGAGGCCGAACCCATCGCCCTGCTCGCGCACGAAGCGATCAGTCTTGCCGATCGCGCAGCCATCAAACAAGGTGCAGGACTCCCGGCAGGCAAGCCCGTTGCCGAAATCAGGCTAGCTATCCTGCCGGATCGCTGGGGCCAGCCGCTGGCGAGCCTCTCTGACGCGGCAATGCACAGCATGGCTTTGCGTTGCGGCGCACGCGGCGAGATTGTGGTGAGCGGCCCTAATGTGTCAGCGGGCTACTTGAATGGATACGGCGATGCAGAAACCAAATTCCGCGTTGGCGACACGGTATGGCACCGCACCGGCGATTCGGGCTGGCTTGATGAGCAGAATCGCTTGTGGCTCACCGGCCGCTGCGCTGCGCGTCTGGGCGAAGCACCGGACGGCCGGTACCCGCTCATGGTCGAGGCGGTCCTGGCC
>JBAWGM010000313.1:0-4436 GCA_049592895.1 Thiobacillaceae bacterium
ATGCGTGGCAGAGCTTAAACGGTATACGGCGCGGACTGTTCCTGACGAGCAGGCAATAGTTGGAATCCAAAGCTCGTTTCGCAGGCGACTTTATCGCTAGCTCTCGACTATCTCGAAGTCGTGCGTAATTTCGGCGACTTTGCCCAGCATGATGCTGGCCGAGCAGTATTTCTCCGCAGACAGCTTGATCGCCATTTCCACCTTCTTGCGCTCCAGGCCTTTGCCGCTCACGATGAAGTGGACGTTGATTTTGGTGAACACCTTGGGGTCCGCATCGGCGCGGCTGGCGTCAATCTCAGCGACGCAATCGGTAATGTGCTGGCGGCTCTTGCGCAGGATGAGGACCACGTCGTAGGCCGTACAGCCTCCCATGCCCAGCAGCAGCATTTCCATCGGGCGCACGCCCAAATTCTTACCGCCTCCATCGGGGGAGCCATCCATGACCACGGTGTGGCCGGATTCGCTTTGCCCGGCAAATGAAACGCCTTCAATGAGCTTGATCCGTGCTTTCATGTGCGTGTCCATGCAGAAAGGAACGTAGCCTATACCATACCAAACCCAGCCATTCATGCAGAGCCCAGGTAGACTCCATCAGGGATCGCGCGTCAGGCAGGAAAATCAATGGATCGTCGATGCGAACGCGGGCGAAGCGCGTTCCGGCAGGGATGACTTGCAGCCCTTGCCGGCGAAACAGCGGAACCGCCCGGCGCAGGTCACTTGCATGGGTAACCAGGAGAATCCGCTTGATCTTGGCTCGTTTGAGGATCGGCGCAGCCTTGACGGCATTGTCCCAGGTGGTGAGGGAATGGGTTTCGGTCCAGGTGACTGGAATGCCGTAGTCGCGCTCCAGTACTTCTTTCATCAGCGTGCCCTCCGGCTCGGTCCCGCCTCCGGGCGTGCCGCCTGTCACCAGGATGGGCAGGTGTTTGGACTTGTAAAGCCGGGCGGCGTAGCGCAGTCGCTCCAGGGTTAGTTCATTGACGGTGTCGCTACCGTATTCCGGCATATCTACATGCCGTCCGCCCCCCAAGACCACAATGGCGTCGGCCGAAGGCAGGTCGGACAGTGACAGTGGGGGCGCGATTTCGAGGCTCTTCTGCAGCCAGCCTGCGCACCATGCAGTGGATAGCAGGTAGAGGCCGAAAAAGCTGAGCCCTAGAAATGTCCGTTTGAGCCAGCGCCAAGGGCTGACCCAGGCTGCGAAAAGCAGGAGCAGGAAGGTCCCAGGCGGGAGCAGGAGTGTGCCCAGGACGTGGGAAAGGTAGAAATTGGTCATTGGCTGGCATTATCCCATCTATGTTGGGTTTGACACGGGTGGCCGGGTGTCGCTAAACTAGGCGGCTTTTCAGATATACGCCGAGCCACGCGCTTGGGATTCTAGGGTCTGGACATGAAAACCTTTTCCGCAAAGCCGCACGAAGTTAAACGCGACTGGTTCGTGGTGGATGCAGCTGACGTCGTGCTTGGCCGGCTGGCCAGCGAAATCGCTCGCCGTTTGCGCGGCAAGCACAAGCCTGAATTCACGCCTCACGTGGATACCGGCGACTACATCGTGGTGGTTAATGCAGGCAAGATCCGCGTGACCGGCAACAAGTCCGAAGACAAGAAATATTTCCGCCATTCCGGCTATCCCGGCGGAATCTATGAAACCACATTTGCCAAGATGCAGGAGCGCTTTCCTGGCAGGGTCCTGGAAAAGGCGGTTAAGGGCATGCTGCCCAAAGGCCCCTTGGGTTATGCCATGATCAAGAAAATGAAAGTGTATGCGGGTAGCGACCATCCCCATATTGCCCAACAGCCGCAAGCTCTCGACATCAAGGGCTAAGAGGATCAGATAGATTATGATTGGTGATTACAACTATGGCACCGGCCGTCGCAAGGAATCTGTGGCCCGGGTATTCCTGAAAGCCGGTTCAGGCGCAATTGTGGTCAACGGCAAGCCCGTGGACGATTACTTTTCGCGCGAAACTGGTCGCATGGTGGTGCGTCAACCCCTGGTGCTAACCGAGAACCTGCAGCGCTTCGACATCATGGTCAACGTGGCGGGCGGTGGCGAAACCGGTCAGGCCGGCGCAATACGCCACGGCATTACCCGTGCGCTGATTGACTATGACGGCAATCTCAAGCCCGCGCTCAAGGCCGCCGGACTGGTGACCCGAGACGCCCGATCGGTGGAACGGAAGAAGGTCGGACTGCATAAAGCCCGTCGGCGCAAGCAGTTCTCCAAGCGTTAATCTGCTTGCCAGAGAAAAGCCGCCGTCAGGCGGCTTTTTCTATTTGATTTCGCCTACTAAGGGGAAGAGTGGGATGAACGGCAAGGGTGTCGTGGATGACTGCGAATCTGCAGGAAACGGGAGGCAAAGCGCTTTCATGACGAACAGGAAGCGGATAGAGGAGGAGCAGCGGGGTGAGGCGGCCCATAGGCTCAAAGCGCGCCACCTGAAGCGTGCGACAACTCCAGTGTTTGTCATGAACCGCCGAATGCGCAACCGCACGTCCGGTGTGAGCGGGCGCGGGAGTGCCGCGCCGCCCGCCGGATCGTTCAGCCGCTCATCTGTTCCAGCGGCTGACACCGTCGGCCAGCAGGTTCGCCACTTCACCGATCCCCTGAATCGCAACTATCACGATGTACAGACAGTATTCTAACTCATTGATTTTATTGGTCGGGGTGAGAGGATTCGAACCTCCGGCCTCTACGTCCCGAACGTAGCGCTCTACCAGGCTAAGCTACACCCCGTTTCGACGATCAAAAGCTGCGCCTGACCGCAAAGTCCGCCAATTCTAACAGAGCATCCTTATGTTTTGAATCGGGTATGCACGCGAGTGCCCGGGTGGCGACCTCGGTTTCACGCTGGGCCTGGCTTCGCGTGTAATCGAGGGCACCGGTGCTGCGAATGGCTGCCAGGACTGCCTGAAATTCGGTCAGGCCGCCTTCCTTGATCGCTTTTCGGATAGCTGCGGACTGGTCAGACGTGCCATGTTTCATGGCGTGCAGCAGGGGTAGGGTGGGCTTGCCTTCCGCCAAGTCATCACCGATGTTCTTGCCGGTCGAGAGAAAATCGCCCGAATAATCCAGCACGTCGTCAATCAACTGGAACGCCGTACCCAGGTGCATGCCGTAATCGGCCAGGGCCTGTTCCCGCTCCGGCGTGGCGTTGCAGATCACCGCCCCCAGTCGCGCGCCAGCCTCGAACAGCTTGGCGGTCTTGTAGCGGATTACCCGCAGGTAGTCTTGTTCGTCAATGTCCGGATCATGGCAGTTGAGCAACTGCAGCACCTCGCCCTCGGCGATCACGTTGGTGGCGTCGGACAGAATCTGCATGACCCGCATGTTGTCCACCGCGACCATCATCTGGAAGGCTCGGGAATACAGGAAATCACCCACCAGCACGCTCGCGGCATTGCCGAACAGGGCATTGGCGGTCTGCTTTCCGCGCCGCAACTCGGATTCGTCCACGACGTCGTCATGCAGCAGGGTCGCGGTATGGATGAACTCCACCACCGCTGCCAGACCATGATGCGCTTGGCCGGTATAGCCGAAGCAACCCGCCGACAGCAGCACCAGCACCGGGCGCAGGCGTTTGCCGCCGCTGTTGATTATGTATTCGGACACCTGGCGTATCAGCGCCACTTCGGAATGGAGCCGCGTGCGGATCACCCGGTCAACGGCCAGCATGTCATCCGCCAGGAAAGCTTGCAGGGTTTGTATGGACACAGTTAGATAGGAGGTTCCTGACCAGGGCAGAATCTTAGCAGACCGCCGGCCGGTTGCCCGGCAAAAGGCCGGGATTGACCCATGCGCAGGTTTTATTTACAATTTGCGGTTTTCCGATACACGGATTGGAGCCCTCAGATGTATGCGGTCATTAAAACCGGCGGCAAGCAGTATCGCGTGAGCTCCGGCGAAAAACTCAAAATCGAAAAGCTGGCCGCCGATGTGGGCAGCGAGGTGAGCTTTGATCAGGTGCTCATGGTGGGCGGCGAGGGCGAGATGAAGCTGGGCGCTCCCATGCTGTCAGGCGCCAGCGTCAAGGCCACGGTGCTGGCCCAGGGTCGCGGCGACAAGATCCACATTTTCAAGATGCGGCGGCGCAAGCATTATCGCAAGAGCCAGGGCCACCGTCAGAGCTATACCGAAGTGCAGATTTCCGGCATTTCGGCCTAAGCAGGAGAGTCGAACATGGCACACAAGAAAGCAGGCGGCAGTTCACGCAACGGCCGCGACTCACAAGCCAAGCGCCTTGGCGTCAAGCGTTATGGCGGTCAGGAAGTGCTGGCCGGGAATATCCTGGTGCGTCAGCGCGGCACCCAGTATCATGCCGGCGACAACGTGGGTATGGGCAAGGATCACACCCTGTTTGCTACGGCGCACGGCGTGGTGAAGTACGAGATTAAGGGTGCTGCCAAACGTCGCACCGTCAGCGTGGAGCCGGTTG
>JBAWGM010000314.1:0-2281 GCA_049592895.1 Thiobacillaceae bacterium
CGCCGGAGATATCTGGGCAATTATCAATATTTTCCAAAGCTCCGCTTCGAACGAGAAGAAACTGATTTGGATACTCGCAGTGGTGCTACTGCCATTGCTGGGCTTGATCCTCTGGTTTTTCCTCGGACCACGAGATCGCAAGGCGTAACGTGGTAATTCGCGCTGGCTGTAAGGCCGGGCCATCTTCAGCCGCGTCTCCATTCGAGGAACGCATGGGCGTCCCCTGAGATGAAACCGTTGCCATGCTGGACGCGACGGAGCCCAATGATGCACAGATCGGGTTAATCATCAGGGGAATGGAAACGCTTGTTGGGCTGCTTGGGAATGTGATGAGTGGGTTGGGCGAGGAAAAGCACTGAGGGTAGCGGGCTGTTGCCGGCCACTCGCAGCCGGTCACCCATTCGAAAAAGCTGCCATCTGAACGGCTGCCATGCTTTGGAAGCTGCCAGATGGCCAACTGACACAAATCGGCCACAACGGACGGTGGCGCTCTGAGTGATTTAAGTCTGCTGTGTGCCGAACACCGGCCGTTGACCAGGAATCTGGCTGTATGGCTGCTCAGCGTAAAACGCTACTCACCCGATCGACACTCTGCAGTCGTTGGCCTTTACAATCTCACAAACTGTTCTCGACTAATTTCAGCTATTCGAAGCTGTTCGCTGAATGTCGCTTCAACATCTGAAAGCAGTTACCCTCCCGGTTTCAGGGCTCGACGCGGTAGTCGACGGTCACCAGAACCGGTCCCGCAAATTCACAACGCTCGACCTCCCGGCTGATGATCGGCGCCGGCCAGTGCATCGACGGAGTGAGGTCAGCCCCGGCGCCGGTCTGCAGGTTCCAGCGCCAGGTGAAGGGAATCGCGGCGAGCGCGCCCGCCGCGGCCTGGAAGTGTGCAACGGGCAGCCCAACCATTCCGGACTGGGCGCTGGCAATCGTCATGGCCCTGGTGCCAAGAAAACGGCGGCGATCATGCTTAATCTCTTCAGAGATTTTATTTCCCTCCAATTACATTCAAAGCAGTTACGCCATAACGCGGTGCACCGGAACTGCGCGAAAGCTTCGGTATCATGTTCCGCCGCGCTACGTCATATGCCCGCCGCTACTTCACATCGTCAGAACGACACGGAACTTTGCATTGCCGCTCATCAGGCGTGCGTAGGCCTCGGCCGCTTTTTCGAGCGGATAGGTTTCGATCATTGGACGCACGCCCGTCAACTCTGCGAAGCGCAGGGTGTCTTCGGAATCGACCGGTGTTCCCGCGGCCCAGCCTTGAATAGTTCGACTTCCACTAAAGAGCTGCGCCGGTGTGACCTCGATGGGATCAGACGTCACACCTACCACCAAGAGCTTGCCGTTCGGGGCCTGACCGTCGAACAGCTCGGACAGCCACATAACCTGCGGTATTCAAGATTCAATATTCAATATTCGACTGATTGATTAGTGCAACAGGTCTGACAACTCATTGGCGTGCCCTTCCTCCATTGCAAGAATACCTTCCAGCATGATTCGTGTAGTCGGATCATGTTCATTGAAATAATGAACCATTTCACGATAGCTTTCGATTGCTATCCTTTCGGCAACGAGATTTTCACGGATCATGGCGGCCAGTGTGTCGCATGTTACGTATTCCGCATGGGACCGCTGTGAAAGCTTGTCGGGGTTAAATTCTGGGGTGCCCCCTAATTGCACAATCCGTTTGGCAATCAAATCGGCATGCGCAAGCTCCTCATTGGAGTGCACCATGAACTCCTGCGCGATCGGCTCTGAGTTAATTCCCTTTGCCACGAAGGAATGTTGGCGATAACGCAAGGTACAAATGAGCTCGGTGGCAAGTGCATCATTTAAAACTTTGACTGCCTCTTTCGCATTTAGCCTGTAATCGTTGGTAATGGCACCCTCTTCAATATGTTTGCGCGCACGCGCTCTGAGCGTTTTGATGTCGGAAATAAAATTACCGGGATCGACGACGCTATTGGGCTGGGGTTTTCCAGCAGTTTGAGAAGAACTTTCACTCATGTTGGGCTCCTATGCACTTGAGGGAACGGTTGTTACAGCTGCTTCTGGACATCCTTAGCAGCATCCCGAACTTTCTCACCGCCACGCTCTAAATCCTTACCGGCACCCGCCACGGTATTGCAACCCGCAAGCATGGCTAAAATGGCAGTGATAAATAATGCAAATAAGGGTTTCATTGTTCTCTCCAGCCTGTTGGCAAATAGGTCCGTTACAAGCTGTGACTGGTATTTATGCAATCACCAGCTTGAAAAAATACGTACGATCC
>JBAWGM010000315.1:0-5820 GCA_049592895.1 Thiobacillaceae bacterium
AATTGCGGCTATTTCATCCCGAATTTGTTCATCAGATCATACAGCGTGGGGCGGCTGATCCCCAGAAGTTCGGCGGTCTGGGCAACATTGTGTTGGGTCCGGGCCAGGGCCCGGGTGACGGCGCGTCGTTCGGCGTCATCCCTTACTTGGCGCAGGTTGATGGGCTGGCTGTCTCCCTGCTTCGCTGTCAGTCCCAGGTCCTCGGCGCCGATAAGCGGGCCGTCGGCCATGATGGCAGCCCGTTTGATCAGGTTCTCCATCTCCCGCACATTGCCGGGCCAGGTATGGCTTTCCAGCGCTTCCAGGGCATCGGGGCTGAAACCTTTCAGCGCCCGGCCCTGTTCCTTAGCCATGCGTTCCATGAACGCGTGGGCCAGCAACACCGCGTCGCCATGCCTTTCCCTAAGGGGCGGAATGCTGATGGTAATTTCCGACAGCCGATAATACAGGTCTTCGCGGAAGCGCCCTTCCTTGATCATATTGGCTAGGTCTTGGTGGGTTGCGCAGACCACCCGAACGTCCACAGGGACTTCTGCTCGGCCGCCCAGGCGCTCGATCACCCTTTCCTGAAGGAAACGCAACAATTTGGCCTGCAAAGGCATGGGCAGGTCGCCGATTTCGTCGAGAAACAAGGTGCCTTGATGAGCGTGCTCAATCTTGCCTATGGTCTGTTTTGCGGCGCCAGTGAAGGCGCCCTTTTCATAGCCGAACAATTCGGATTCCAGCAGGGTATCGGGGATTGCTGCGCAGTTGATGGCAACGAATCGCCGGTCTGCCCGCGCAGACAAGGCATGCACTGCCCGGGCCAAGACTTCCTTGCCGGTGCCGGACTCGCCAAGCAACAGGACGGTCACGTCGGCTGGCGCCACTTTTTCAATCGTGCGGCACACCTTGAGCGTGGCTTCGTCAGCCGTGATCAGGCCCTCGAGCGGGGATTTTGCAGTCTGTGCGAGGCGGCGATTCTCTGATTCCAGGGTGTGCACATGAAAGGCCCGGGCAATCAGAATGGAAAGCACCTCCGGTTCGAATGGCTTCTGGAAGAAATCATAGGCTCCCATGCCGATGGCTTTGACCGCATTAGCGCGATCCAGATTGCCGGTGATGACGATAACCTTGGTGGCGGGAACCATCGTCAGAATTTGTTGCAGGGTGGCAAGTCCTTCGGTCGCGCCGTCGGCGTCTGGCGGCAGGCCCAGATCCAGCAGCACCACCGGCGGCTCGTGACGGCGCAGCATGCCGATGGCGTCTTCGCGATCGCCGGCAGTGATCACGTCGTAGGCATCCAGGCTCCACTTGATCTGTTTTTGCATGCCGGTATCGTCTTCGACCAGCAGGATCATCGGCTTGATTCCGCTCATGCGGCTTGTTCTTTCAGTTTGCTTGCAGGGTGTCGCGAAGCGGGAGGACATTGGGCAACCGGCAGCCTGATCCGGAATGTGGTCCCTTGGCCTGGTTCGCTCTCCACCGTAATTTTTCCGCCCAGTTCGCGCACATATTCCCGGCACTCATAGGCGCCGATGCCCATGCCCGCCCCCTTGGTCGAGTCAAAAGGGCGGAACAGTCTATCGCGAATGAATTCGGCGTCCATGCCGCAACCGGTATCACGGACGACCACATTCACCTCATTATCCGCGTTGTTGGCCTCAATGTGGACATTGCCGGAGTCGGGCGTCGCTTCCAGGGCATTTTGCAATATGTGACCAATAACGCGTCCCAACTGAGCGCTTTCCGCGCACACGTTCAGGTCGGCCCCCGAGCAATCCAGTGTGGGTTTCAGGCGGAACGCGGATTTGCTGGCTATGACCTCGGGCAGGAGTTCATGAAGATCCACGCTTTCCTGTTGCCCGGCCTGTCCGCCCCGCTTGAGCTGGGCCAGCACCTTGTTCATGCGTATCACCGAACTTTCGACGGTTGCAATCATGTCGTCCTGGAATTCCGGCTTGTGCTTGTGTTTTTGGGCATTGGCCAGCAGGAGGGAAAGTTGGGCAACGAGGTTCTTCAGATCATGGACGACAAAGGTGGTGGCCCGGTTATAGGACTCGAATTGGCGTGCCACGATCAGTGCGTTCGTTGCTTTCATCTGGGCCAGGTGGGTTGCCGCCTGTCGGGCGGCGGTCTTGATCAGGTCGCTGACTTCCCAATTGACGCGGATTCTTGCCAACGAGTGTGTGAGGACAATGAAGCCGATCAGATACTCGTGATGCATGAGGGGGATAAGCAGCCAGCCATCCGGTTGGTTGGCAATCCAGGTCGGCAATTCAAGATCGCGATAACGAGCGGGATTGATCCGGTATTCGTCGAGGTTGATTACCCACTGCTTGGCTTTCAGCCACTCAGTAAAGTGGGATGACGGAGGCTCAGCGCCCTGGGCGTCGGACATGTTCCAGTGGGCGGCCCGGTTGTAACCCGTGTTTTCATCCAGCAACCAGAGTGCGCCGCCGGGACTGTCCACGAGACGGGCCAAGGCTTCCACGGTGCGCTCGCCAAGCCGCTCCCCCGCGGCGCCTTCCGACAGCATGCGGGTGAACTTGAGCCATTCTTCCCGGTAATCGTAGTGGTAGCGGAAGAAGTGTTTGCTCATCCACACGCGCAATCGGGCTCGAAGCGTCCCGGAGGAGAAAATTACCGCCAGCAGAATGATCGCGGCAAACAAGAATGCAATCTGTATGACGCCTCCCCAGTCGCCGCCGAAAATGCGGATGTAGTAGCCCGCAGCAGCCATGAGCAGCAGATAAATCCCTGCACCAAGGAGCGCGGCGCCATGAAACATGGCGCGCCGCGACAACGCCACGCCGGTGATGGGTTCGCTGCTTTGGCGCGCGAATGAGATGGCAACAAGGGGGGCAACTACCAGGGTGGCTAGACCGCGCGCGCCCCAAACCTCGGCGTCAAGTTGCTGGAAAAGGAGGGCGTTGGCATACAGATAAAAGTCGTAAGCGAAAAGTCCGCCCAGACCCAGGCCCAGAAATTTCAGGGACCAGCGGAATTCGCGCGAGCTGCCTCGGTAAACCTGTTCCACCAGCACCAGGCCCAGGACGGCCAGACCAACCAAACCCGTGTAAATGGCGCTGGCTGTAAGCCTGGGCAGGGTATGCCAGAGTGAAGGCAGCATCAAACTGGGCAGAAGAACGACGGTAATGCCCGCTGCCAACCAGAACAGGATCTTCAGGTGACTCGGGATGGGGGTTCCTGAAGGACGGCGGGCAAAGAGTATGGCGAGCAGCAATCCCAACCAGGAAAAATCCCGAATGACTTCCAGGGACAAGCCCAATGGGCTGATAACCGGCTGTAATCCGACGAACAGAGACCAAAGCAGGGAGGCGGCGCTGGCGGCCGCCAGGTATTTGGCTTGGGGGCGATCGCGCCAAATGCTCAAGGCGAGAATGGCCAGCAAGGCATAGGCCAAGGCTGTCAGGCCATGTCCAACAACAGCTATAGGCGACGTCAGGGCGGGCATGACCGGCTCAACGCGCGCCGTTGCCCCACAAGACAACCTGTACGGTATGGAACAGAATCATGAGATCCAGAAAAAGACTGTGGTTTTTGACGTAATACAAATCATATTGCAGCTTTTCCAGCGAGTCATCCACGCTGGCGCCATAGGAATAACGAACCTGCGCCCACCCCGTGATGCCCGGCTTGATCGTATGGCGCACTGCATAATAGGGAATTTGCTGGCTCAATTCTGCGACAAAATACGGACGCTCGGGTCGCGGTCCGACAAAGCTCATGTCGCCCATGAAAACATTAAACGTTTGTGGGAGTTCATCTATCCGGGTTTTGCGAATGAAGCGGCCCACTCGGGTCGTGCGTTCATCGTCCGTCTTGGCCCAGCGAGGTTTGCCGTCCGATTCCGCATCCATTCGCATGCTGCGGAACTTGAAAATGGTAAACGGGCGCCCGTGTTGCCCAACCCGCTCCTGCCGGTAGAAGACCGGACCTGCGCTTTCAAGCTTGATGGCCACGGCGGTCAGGACCATGAACGGGAGGCTAAGGCATAACAGCGCCAGACTCATCACGACATCGAACATGCGCTTGACGGTGTCTCTCAGCATGCCTTGGTGAAATCCGTCACCGAGGATCATCCAACTGGCATTCAGGGAATCCAGTTGGAGGTGACCGTTCTCTCGCTCGAAAAAGGTGGATAGTTCGAGTACGCGGATACCATTGAGTTTGCAATCCAGCAAGTCCGCAACAGGCAGTGCGCCGCCTCGCCGTTCGCGAACGGCAAGAATAATTTCATCCACCTGTAGCCGCTCCGCCAATATGGCGAGAGGCTCAGAGGTGTCGAGGATTTGATCATGCGAGATGAAATGATGGGTGCCCGCAAGTGGCAAGTATCCCACCACTTGGACGCCGGATGCGGCGCCTTGTTTCGTCAATATTTCGTCGATCTTGGCGGCCCGACTGCCGGATCCCAGCACCATGACCCGGGTCTTAAGCGCTGCCATGGATGACCAGCGCCAGAATCCAAGCCGGATAAAGAGCACGGTCGCCAGACCAGTACCCAGCGCCATGAGGAAGACACCGCGACCCAGGTAAAGCTGATCCGGAAACAGGTAGAACAGCAGGCTCATTAGTACCAGTCCCAACGCGAAAGCCATGCCGAGCCGCAGCAGCAGGGAGCGCAGCCCGCTGCGCCATTCCCAGTCATACATACCAAGTGCCGCCATAAGTGTCAACATTACGGCGGCGAAAGATAGGGCGCGCGGGAGCAAGGGGCCGACCGATTGGGGCAGCCCTTCGGTAAAGCGCACGCTCACGCCGAGATACAAAGCGCCAATGAGGACCAGGCCTTCGAGTATTACCAGCGCAAGTACGCCGATAGGAATGTAGTGCCTGAAGAATCGGATCACGCTGACATCACTTTTCTTTTTGGTAACAACTGACGTCGAGCAGGATCTATGCCAGGGGCCGCCGATGATGACAATCTTAAAGTTACCGGTGAACCGACAAACGGGTGCTGCTAGGCCAATAGTTTGAACGGAAGTGTGAGCATGATTGGGATTTATGGGCCAACCGACAACAGCGCCTTGACTTGGGCGAGACGGACTCGGCGCGGGCTGCCATCGGCTTGATTGCGCTTCAACTGCCCCAGCGCGGCGCGAGGGCAAAGGACCAATTCAAGTGTTGCGCGCGGATCATGTATCCTGAAGCTGGGATAGCCGGTCTGGCCAAAGTGGGCTTCCCCGTGGGTGTAGTCGATTCTGCGATTGAGCAGAAAAAATGCCAGTTCCTTCTCATCATCCCCAAACAGTTGCAAATTGATATCGGAATGGCGCCCGGCCGTACCTGTCAACACCGGGCCGGTCAGATGGGGGTCGAAGGCCTCAAGCAGGGTCATGTATTCCAGCGCCAAGCGTCGAAGATGGCTCAAGTGGTTTCTTTGGACGTCACCCTGATACAGAGACTGATAACTGCGCAGGGCTTCTTCAATTTCCTGGTTATCCGGCAGATTTCGGCTATCCGGCGCCCCAAGACGCCTGGCGGCCTTACGTTTGGCAGCCCCATAATCCAGGCCGCCATCTCCGGCGATCTGCCGGGCGGCTTCAAACGCGATGAGCCGGCGCATGTCCTGAGTCTTCATATGAGGTCCGGTGCCAAGGGGTTATGGTCGCTTTCCGCCGGAATCGACAGGCCTTGGGACGGGGCATATTCCTGATAGAAGTACTCGGATATGCCTCCTGCCTCTCCGTCTGCCACAGGCGCGCCTGTTTGGGCGTTTACCTGTGCCGTTATCACACCTGCTGGCACAGTAAACGATCTTTGCGGCAGGTTTCGCAGTGCCTTTGCCATGAATTCCATCCAGATGGGCAGGGC
>JBAWGM010000316.1:0-1622 GCA_049592895.1 Thiobacillaceae bacterium
AGGTCACGCTGGGAGCGCCGGTGAATCCGCTGGCCTGCGTAAGGCCCAGAGCCATGTTGGTGTAGTCGTCCTTGTAGTAGTCAACGTCCAGGTTGAGGAAGAGGCTTGCCTTTGGGCTGGCGCTCAGCCCGAAACCAACCTTGTTGCGACGACGGTCCGCAAGCTCGAAGGCCAGCATCAAGGGATTCGGGGTTGTCGCTCCAGGGTAAATCACGCCTGATTCAGGAAAAACCGGGTTCTGGAAAGCGGCCGCCGGAGAAGAAACGATGGGGGTGGACGCATCCCGGATCGAGTACGAGTACTTGAGGCTCCCTTCCACCGTCTCCAGCAGGTGAAGCTTGACTTTCGTCCACAGGGTCTTGTCCTTGGTTTCCTCGACCAGCTGGTAGGTGCGGTTCATCTGGTCGTAATCGAAGCCGCCGGAAAGATTGATGTCGTTCGGCAGCAAGTAACCGACCTTGGTGCGCAGCAGATGCTGCTCAAAACTGTAAGGGCGGTTCTGACGAATGACTGGAAGGCCGGTATTGGGATCGATCGGCATACCCGAATCCGCAACCACATAGTTGTAGTTGTTGACACTGGTCTTGTTGTCGCGATTGCTGTAGGTATAGCTGGCATCCAGACGCAGTCGTGGTGCGGGCCTTGAGTTAATGTCAAGCTTCGCCAGCGTGGTATCGACTCTACCGTCCAGGCTGGATGCCGGCAGCGCAGGTGTCACGATGAAAGGTTTGATCGTGTAAGGCTGAAAGGACTGATTCTGCGTCATGCGCCCGAAGGCAAGCTGGGCGCCGAGCCGGGTGTGCTCCGTTAGCTGGTAGCCGAGCAGGGCGCTGATCTTGTGGAACTGGTTGTCCGGCGCATCGGCGATACGTCCGGTGTCGGGTGACGCCAGGAAGGGATTGTCCCATGTGATCGCGTCCTGGCCGTTCTTGAACAGGGAACCGGCATAGGCGAGCTGGGCTTGCAGCTTGCTGCCCTTGTAGCCCAGGGTCAGGCCGAAATCGTCGGTCTTGTAATCGATGTTTGCCGGAAGCAGGGTGATCTGGTTAAAGCCAAAGCTTGCGCCCACCTCCTTGGTGCCGTCCTTTTTCTCTTCACGAAAGAATCCGGTGATCTCCCACTCGTTGGCCGGAACCAGGGAAAATTTCACTCCCAGGCGATCCCGCTCGGTCTTGAGAGGCGTAGAAATGAAGCCGGCGGGCCCTGCGGGCAACCCAAGCCGGCCATCGCCCTGGTTGCGCAGCGGGCTCATTGCATCCTGCGCGCGGAAATTGGGGATCTGGTCGTATTCGACTGCAATTCCGTACTTGCCTTGCTTGCCGCCATCCACGCTCACATCGCGTGAGTCAAGTCCCAGGTCGATCGCTTTGCCATCCAGATAGCTCCCGTCCTTGCCGCGATAGCGGACAACGCCGTTGGCAATGGCCGTGCCGCCGCTTTTTTCATGGCCGGTGTAGCGGCCAAAGTGGTCGGAGTCATCGGACTGGAAACCAACCCCCCCTTCTACCCAGCCGGACCAGCCGCTGTAATCGGGGCAGTCCTCACAGGGCGGCGGCCCCGGGCGCCTGGCCTCTATCTTCTTGGCGGGTGCGGGTGCCTTGGCCACTCCCTGCGCCGCAATG
>JBAWGM010000317.1:0-4111 GCA_049592895.1 Thiobacillaceae bacterium
CGAACTGGACGAAACCTACAGCGAACTGGCGACCGCATGAGGCTGCTGTTCATCGTCGATCCCCTCCACAGCCTCAAGCATTACAAGGATTCCAGCGTGGCGATGATGCGGGCTGCGCAGCGCCGGGACCATGAAGTATGGGCCTGCGAGCAGACGGAAATATTCTGCCTGGAAGGCCGGGTCAGTGCGCGGGCGCGCAAACTGGAAATTTCACCGGGTCCGAACTGGTATTCCGCCAATCCACCGGAGGAAACTGCCTTGGTCGAGTTCGGCGCAGTGCTCATGCGCAAGGACCCGCCGGTCGATGCGGACTATCTCGCCACCACGCATTTGCTGTCCCTGGCTGAAGTGCAGGGTGCCACGGTGTACAACCGCCCCGCAAGTCTGCGCGATTTCAACGAGAAGCTGGCCATTTTCGGCTTTCCGCAATTCATCGCCCCCACCCTGGTCGCCGCGGATGCGCAACTGATAGGCGATTTCTTTGCCGAACACGGCGACATCATCGTGAAGCCCCTCCATGCCATGGGCGGCAGCGGCGTGTTTCACCTGCGCCCGGCCGACCCCAACCGCAACAGCATTCTGGAAACCCTGACCCGGCACGGCAGTCACGCCATCATGGCGCAAAAATACCTGCCCGCTATCGCCCAGGGCGACAAGCGGGTACTGCTGATTGACGGCATGGCGGTGCCCCACGCCCTGGCGCGCATTCCCCTGGCAGGCGAAACCCGCGGCAATCTGGCGGCAGGTGGCCTGGGCGTGGCCCGGCCCTTATCGGAGCGGGACCGGGAGATCGCTGCTGCCGTGGGCGGGTTTGCAAACGACAGTGGCTTGTTTCTGGTTGGCTTGGACATCATTGGCGACTGCCTCACCGAGATCAATGTCACCAGTCCAACCGGGTTTGTGGAAATCACCGCGCAAACCGGCTTCGATGTAGCGGACCAGTTTATCTCCTCCCTCGAACATCAATGAGTGAGGCCGCCATCCGGGCACAACCAGCAAGCCGAAACGCGATTGCGAAAAACCTGCTGATCTTGCTTTCGCTCTGGCCGCTGTTTGCGGCGTTGTCCGGTTGTGACAAGAGCGAACCCCTGACCCGCGAACAGGCCTATGTCTTCGGCACCCTGGTGGAAGTCTCGGTCTATGGCGAGGAGAAGAACAAGGCCGAAGCCGCAACCTCCGCGGTGCTGGCGCGCTTCGATCAGTTGCACCACAAGCTGCATGCCTGGCTGCCTTCCGATCTGGAGCGGCTGAATGCCACGCTCGCCACGCCGGGCAAACGGGCAACCGTGGATGAAGAGCTGGGCCGCATTCTGCAGGATGCAAGTGCCTTTTCAAGCCAGACCGAAGGCGTGTTCAATCCCGCCATCGGCAACCTGATCCGGCTTTGGGGATTTCAGAGCGACACGCCATTGAGCAGCGTGCCCGCGGATGCACTCGTCGCGGAGCAAGTTCGCCTCAAGCCCGGCATGGCTGCCATTCATGTGCAGGACCACCAAGCGTGGAGCGACAACCCTGCCGTGCGGCTGGACTTGGGTGGCTATGCCAAGGGTTACGCTTTGGATGAGGCGGCAGATATTCTCAAACGGCAAGGAATCCGCGATGCCCTGATCAACATAGGCGGCAATGTGCTGGCACTAGGCAGTCACGGAAGCCGGCCATGGCAGGTTGGCATTCAACACCCGCGCCAGCCCGGCGTGATTGCCACCCTGGATCTGGCCGACGGCGAATCCATCGGCACCTCAGGCGACTACCAGCGCTATTTCGAGGTCGGCGGAAAACGCTATTGCCATTTGATCGATCCACGCACCGGCAGGCCAGCGGATGGCATGCAGTCGGTGACGATCGTGGTCGATGGAAAGCGCGCCGGAGTGCGTTCCGATGTGCTGACCAAACCCCTGTTTATTGCGGGCGTCCGTGATCTGGGGCGGCTGTCAAAAAAACTTCACCTCCCGCTTGTGCTGGCCGTGGATCGCTCTGGGCAGATCTGGGTTAGCCGCGACCTGCTGCCCCGCCTGAAATGGTCCCAAAGCAAACCGCTCTTTCGCACTATCTAAGTCCGGCCCGGCTACAATAGGCCATTATTGTTTCTTCCGCTGCGCTCATGATTGGAATTTTGCTGGTCACCCACGGCACTCTGGGCGATACGCTGATTGATTGCGCGACCCACATTCTTGGTAATCGTCCTGAACAAGTGGCATCGATCAGCATCCCCGGCCAAACGTGCCAGGACGACGTCAATGCGGCCATCGATGCTGGCCTGGCCGATCTCGAACAGGGTGAAGGGGTCTTGATCCTGGCTGACATTTTTGGCGCCACCCCGTGCAACTGCGTGACTCGGGCTCTAACCGCAGGCAAGGTCGAAGGCGTAGCAGGCGTCAACCTGCCCATGCTCATCAAGGTGCTTACCTACCGTTACCTTACCCTTCCCGAACTCACCTCCAAGGCGGTGTCGGGCGGCATCGAAGGCATATTCAATCTCGCGGACCAACTCAAGAGCAATGCTTCAGCAGTCTATTGAAATTTCCAACAAGCTCGGGATGCATGCCCGCGCCTCAGCCAAGCTGACTCAGACGGCGTCTGGATTCCAGAGCCAGGTCCATCTGAGCCGCAACGGCCGCAAGGTCAATGCCAAGAGCATCATGGGTGTCATGATGCTCGCCGCGGCGAAGGGCGCCACAGTCGAGATCGAAACCGATGGACCGGATGAGCAGAGTGCCATGGATGCGTTGATCACTCTGATCAAGAACAACTTCGGCGAGGGGGAGTAGGCACGTGTTCAGCCTGCACGGCATAGGCGTATCCGGCGGCATCGCAATCGGCCGCGCCCACCTGACCTCCAGCACGCGCGTGGAGGTGCCGCACTACGTTCTGGCCAAGGAGCACCTCGATGCGGAACTGAAGCGCTTTGAGGCAGCCTTCAACCGGGCCAAGCTGGAACTGGAAGGCCTGCGCGCGCACATTCCGCCCAACGCGCCGCAGGAAATGGCCGCCTTCCTCGACATGCACCTCATGATCATGAATGACGACATTCTTGACGAGGAACCCAAGCGCATCATCCGCGAAACCCAGTGCAACGCGGAATGGGCCTTGAGCCAGCAGATGGATGCCCTGGTGGGTCAGTTCGAAGCGATGGACGACCCCTATCTGCGTGGCCGCTCGGAGGACGTGGTTCAGGTGGTACAACGGGTGCTGAAGGTGCTGATGGGGCACCCGGGGCATTCCCCTCTGGAAAACGTGGACGGACAGGAATGCGTGCTGGTGGCGCACGAGCTGACCCCGGCCGACATGATTCTGTTCAAGAACGTACGCTTTGCCGCCTTCATCACCGATCTGGGCGGAGCCACGTCGCACACTGCGATTCTGGCGCGCAGCCTGAATATTCCCTCGGTCATGGCGCTGCACAATGCCCGCTCCCTGATCCGGGATCACGAATGGATCATTGTCGATGGCCGCGACGGGGTGGTCATTGTCGATCCGGATCAAGTCATCCTGGATGAATACCGCGCCAAGCAGGATCAATGGCGGCGCGAGACTGAAAAGCTCAAACGCATCAAATTCAGTCGCGCCCGCACCCTGGATGGCACCGAGGTGGAATTGTTTGCCAACATCGAACTGCCGCAGGACATAGAGGCGGTAAAGGAGTCGAGTGCGCAGGGCATCGGCCTTTTCCGCAGCGAGTTTCTGTTCCTGAGCCGGGACGACCTGCCTTCGGAAGACGAGCAGTTCGAAGCATACAGGCATGTGGCCGTCGCCATGGAGGGCAAGCCGGTTACGATTCGAACCCTGGATCTGGGTGCCGACAAGCGGGCGCCGTGGGGCCATACTTCAGCAGACAACCCTGCCCTGGGCCTGCGGGCTATCCGGCTTTGCCTGGCCGAGCCCAAGTTGTTCCTGTCTCAACTGCGGGCTATCCTGCGGGCGTCCCATTACGGCAACATCCGCATCCTGATCCCGATGCTGGCCCATTTCGGCGAGTTGCGCCAAACCCTGCAACTGATTGTCGCCGCCAAGCAAAGTCTGCGAGATGCGAAAGAAGCCTTCAATGAGAACGTTCCCGTAGGCGGCATGATAGAAATTCCCGCGGCTGCCCTGATGGCGGGCACCTTTGCCG
>JBAWGM010000318.1:0-6715 GCA_049592895.1 Thiobacillaceae bacterium
GCCTTGGGTAAGAAGGGCAAGGGCGAGAAAAGGGACGATCGCAATGCGCGGGAATAAGTTGAGAGCCATGGTGTCCTCCAAGGGATGGAATTGGTGGCGGAGCGGACGGGACTCGAACCCGCGACCCCCGGCGTGACAGGCCGGTATTCTAACCAACTGAACTACCGCTCCGGGCGGCAAATAAAAAGCTTGCCACAGCAAGCTCTCTATAAACTTGTGGCGTCCCCACGGGGATTCGAACCCCGGTTTGCGCCGTGAAAGGGCGATGTCCTAGGCCTCTAGACGATGGGGACGAGGCTGACGGCGAACCGTCTACTTCTTGTGCAACTGAGTCACGGACACACTCAGCAGCGATAACACAAAACCCAGCGGGACGAAGTTGAACGACGCCTGCTCGCGGGCTATACAAATTGACAGCCAGAACCCTTAAATCATACCAATGAGCTTGGCGGCATGACCGGCAGAACTCAGATTCTTGCTGAACTTGTGCAGCATAAAATTGATACGAGTTTCAGGTTGGTGGAGGTAAGCGGGATCGAACCGCTGACCTCTTGCATGCCATGCAAGCGCTCTCCCAGCTGAGCTATACCCCCAACACAGAAGCCGCGCATTTTAGTTGAGAAGCCGCTTGCTTGTAAAGGTTTTTTTGCCTTAATCAGGGAATACTTTGCCCGGATTCAGAATGCCTGCGGGGTCGAATTGCAGCTTGATTGCGCGCATCAGGGCTAGCGTCGGCGGGTCGATTTCCAGCGGCACATAAGCGCGCTTCTCGCTGCCGATGCCGTGCTCGCCAGACAGTGTGCCTCCCAGGGCGAGCGTTTCTTTGAACAAGGCGTCAAGCGCGCTGCGCCCACGCTGCATTTCACCGGCGTCGTCGGGGTGCACCATCAGGTTCACATGCAGGT
This sequence comes from Thiobacillaceae bacterium, assembly GCA_049592895.1. Classification (GTDB taxonomy): domain Bacteria; phylum Pseudomonadota; class Gammaproteobacteria; order Burkholderiales; family Thiobacillaceae; genus DASQBT01. The sequence continues at coordinate 906 of JBAWGM010000318.1, forward strand.
TGCCGTTGCCGGCATGGCCGAAGGAGACGATGGGCAGCTTGTGGTGATCCGCAAGACGGTCGATGAAGTCGACAAATTCGGCCAGCCGCGAGACCGGCACCACGACGTCCTCGTTGATTTTGAGCGGGGCGATCTGCTTCACCGCATGGGACAGCGATTTGCGCGCGGCCCACAGGCGCAGGGCGTCGTCGCGCTGAACTTCCTCTTTCAACTCCAACAGGCCTTCGCCCTGCAGGGCAGCCTTCAGAGCGGCGACTTGGCGTGGCAGATCGGCGCGGGCGCCATCCGCTTCTACCATTAGGAGGGCACGGGTGCCATCGGCCAGGTCGTCCGCCGCGCCGGTGGGACGAATGGCATCGATGGCGCGTCGATCCATGAATTCGAGGGCGCAGGGCAGAACGGCTTGCTTCATCACGCGCTGCACCGCTTCAAGCGCGGCGCGGTTGCTGCTGTAGCAAAGCCGCAGCGTGGTGATCGCTTCCGGTGCTGGCAGCAGCTTGAGCGTGGCTTCGGTGATGAGCGCGAGCGTGCCTTCGGAGCCAACCAGCAGGCGGGTGAAGTCGTAACCGGTGACGCCCTTGCTGGTACGGCAGCCGGTGCGGATCTCCCGCCCATCGCCGGTCACCGCGCGCAGCCCAAGGACGTAGTCGCGGGTTACGCCGTACTTCACTGCGCGCGGGCCGGCGGCGTTCATCGCCATATTGCCGCCTATGCGGCAATATGGGCCGCTGCCCGGGTCGGGCGGATAGAACAATCCCTGGGTGCGGGCCAACTGGTCGATGTGTTCGGTGACCACGCCCGGCTCGACAACCATCAGGCGGTTGACGGGGTCGAATTCCACAATGCGGTTCATGCACTCGAAGCTCACCACCAGCCCGTTGGCAACCGGGAGTGCGCCGCCGACGTTGCCCGAGCCGGCGCCCCTGGCCACCAGAGGGATGCGATGGGTGTAGGCTATTTGCACCAGTTTCACCACTTGCGTATGGCTGGCGGGGAAGAGCACCGCCGCGGGCATTACCTTACGCGGTGTTTCATCGGCGCTGTATAGCGTCAGGGTGGGATCGTCGGCAAATACCCGGTCGGCGCCCAGAGCCTGCTCAAGGGTCGAACGGACAGCGGGATCGAGCATGATTCAGTTGTTGTGTTCGGGGGGCATGCCGGCGATCAGACTGGCGACCATCTCGGCATCGAAATCCAGGCCGATTTCCCAGCCGGGGTTGAGTGCGATGGGGAAGCCGCCACCTATTTTCTTCAGCAGCCACGAGAACTCTGTCAGCAATCCGCCCTTGTAATCCGGGTAAGATTCCAGAAACGGCTTGGCCCGTTCCGGGCTGGTGAACACCACCACAACCTTGGTGCCGTCCTCATCTTCCAGGATCAGCGGTTCGGCTTGGGTCGAGCGCTGGAAGCCGGCGATGGCGTGCTTCTCGTCCCTGACCGGCATGAAGACCTGTTCGTTCATGAGTCGGGCGACAAAGTCTTCCACCTCCAGGGTGCCCGCGTGGACTTCGACCAGTTGTTGTTCCATGTCGTTGTGGGGGGAAAATTCTATGGGTTCCATGACATCGCGCTCTAATTAATAATGAAAGTGTAACGGAATGAGGCAGTCATGAGCACAAACTGCATGAGCGAAATTGCCGCGCGCCACGCCTGTCGTCGCTTTACCTCGCAGCAAGTGCAGCACGAATCGCTCCGGTCTGTGCTTGAGGCGGGCCGCCTGGCCCCGTCAGGCTTTGGCCTGGAGCCCTGGCGATTTCTGTACGTGAAGGAAGCCGCATTGCGCGAACAGGTAGCCGAAGCCTGCTTCAGTCAACCTCCCGCAGCGACTGCACCGGTGTTGATCGTGTTGGTGGCCTTGGTGGAATCCCTGCACCCCGGCGATCGCTTTGTGAAGAGACAGCTGGAAGCGGAAGCGGGCGACGGTGACCCCGCTTTGGTGATGGACGCTTACCGGGCTCTTTATGAGTCCACAGATATCGCCCTTTGGGCGGTGGGCCAGTGCCAGATTGCCGCGGCCTTCATGATGATTGAGGCCGTTCATCAACAGTTGGCCGCCTGTCCCATTGGAGGATTTGACGAACAGAAACTTGCCGCTGCGTTGAATCTGCCGGCCGGAGAGAAACCGGCACTGGTGCTCGCCTTGGGCCACTGTGCGCACTCCCAAGGAGAGCGGCGCAGACGTGCGAGCGCCGAAGTGATCTCCCACTTTGGGAAATAGCAGAAGCTATGGCTCCCAGCTTTCCGGATGCGCCCAGTATTTCGCATTCAGCCAGTCCGGCACGGACTTATAGGTGGCGATGTCGTGTCCATAGAGGTGCACCGCGCCATCGGCCGATTCGTAGAGCCGTTCGAAACCCAGGGCGAGAAACGCGTTGAAATCCGCGCCCGCGAAGGATGCGGTTAGCACGACCAGCCAGGGGCAACGATCCCGGAGCCGGGAAACTTCAGCCAATGGCAACTCCGGCAGGCTTAGCAAGGCCAGGTCGGCGGGTGGCTCGGCGACGCGCTCAACCACGTGGCTGAACGACCAATTGTCCGACCAGGCGACCAGCGTCGGCCCGCTGACCAGGATCCGACGCGGCTTGCGCCGCTGGATCAGGATTTCCAGGAAGGTTTGCCAGTCATCCATATCCGGTGCTGTCGATGCGGCATGCGGGATCAACATCGAAAGATTCTACCCCGCTCGTACAATGACGGGATGACCGCATTCAAAGGCCGGGGCGCGCTTTCCAACTTGTCCGGAAGATTCGATTCCACGCTGCGTCAGGAGGAGGACGACGGCTGGACACCGATTCTGGAAGAAGACCGCAGACCCATGACCACGGTCCGGGTCGAACAGGCCAAGTCCATCCTCAGCCGCAACGATTCCCCAGATATTCCCTTCGATGTCTCCCTCAATCCCTATCGCGGCTGCGAGCATGGCTGTGCGTATTGCTATGCGCGCCCAAGCCATGCCTATCTCGATTTGTCGCCCGGCCTCGATTTTGAGACGAAGCTCGTCGCGAAACCGAATGCGGCGGCTTTACTGCGCGCGGAATTGTGCAAGCCTGGCTACCGGCCCAGCCCCATCGCTTTGGGAAGCAATACCGATCTTTACCAGCCGATCGAGCGCGACTGGCGCATCACCCGCGAACTGCTTGAAGTGCTGGCGGACGCGCGTCATCCCTTCAGCTTCGTGACCAAGTCCGCCCTGGTGGAGCGCGATCTTGATCTGCTGGCGTCGCTGGCCGAACAGGGCCTGGTCCATGCTTTCGTGTCCATCACCACTTTGGACAAGGACCTTGCAAGAAAGCTTGAACCCCGCGCTGCGGCACCGCAGCGGCGCCTTGAGGTGATCGGCAATCTGAGCCAGGCTGGCATACCCGTTGGCGTAATGGTGGCACCGGTCATTCCGGCCTTGACTGACAAGGACATGGAACAGATTCTGGGGCACGCCTCCGAAGCCGGCGCCCGCAGCGCGGGCTATGTGTTCCTGCGTTTGCCTGACGAATTGAAAGCCTTGTTTACGCAGTGGCTTGAGACCCATTACCCACTAAAAGTCGGGCACGTGATGAGCCTGATCCGGCAGAGCCGCGATGGCAAGGAAAATGATCCGCGCTTCGGTTCGCGCATGTCGGGTTCGGGACGGTTTGCCGAACTGGTGGCTCAGCGTTTTCGTATCGCCAAGACGCGCAATGGCCTGGACCAGAGCATGCCGTCTCACCGGCTGGATTTGTTTCGCCCCCCGACGACGCAGGGGAGCTTATTTTGACGGGTTTGTTCGAACAGGCCTTGAGTGCCCTGCTGACCGCAGACCCTGAGCTCAAGGCGCGTCTGGCCCATGATCTCCATGCCGCGTGGCAAAGACGCGAACTGACTGAAGATGCGGTCTGGCCGGTCGAAACCATTACACAGCCTGGCCGGCCATCGCAGCCGGAGCTGGTGCCGCCGCTGCATGTGCCGCGACGCAAGATGACTACGCCAGCAGGGCGGGCGGCCCTGATTCATGCCTTGGCCCACATCGAATTCAATGCCATCAACCTGGCACTGGATGCGGCTTACCGGTTCCGCGGCCTGCCCGCGGAGTTTTATGGCGATTGGCTGAAAGTGGCCGCCGAGGAAGCGCTGCATTTTCAGTTGCTGCGCGGGCATCTGCGCAGCCTGGGCCATGACTACGGAGACTTTCCCGCCCACAACGGCCTGTGGGAAATGGCGCTCAGGACTGCCCACGATGCCTTGGCGCGCATGGCTCTCGTACCGCGGGTGCTGGAAGCGCGCGGGCTGGATGCCATGCCGGGGATTGTCGGGAAATTTCGCGCGGCGGGAGACCAGGCCGTGGTGGACATTCTGGCCATCATCGAGCGGGACGAAATCGGTCATGTGGCGATCGGCAGCCGCTGGTATTTCCATTTATGCCGGGAGCGCGGCCTGGAACCGGTAGACACGTTTCGGCGATTGTTGAACGACTATGATGCGCCGCCGCTCAAGCCCCCCTTCAACCTGGAGGCGCGACGCAAGAGCGGCTTTGCTGAAGCCGAGCTCTTTTGGCTTGAAAAGCTATCTGGCGCGATCTGATTTGAACGCAGCAACGCCATTGTGCGATGAAGCCATTCTCAAGCGAACCCATCTGGGTGTCTTTCCCGGTGACAAAGCCCGCACGGTTCAGGTTGCAGGGCAAACGTACAAGAGTTTGGACCTTACAAGCCCAGAGGGTTTGAGGCGAGCGGCCCCTCGGATCGTTGCCAGAGCTGACTGAAGGCTTGCATCTGGGCCCGGCAGGCCAGCGGATCATCAAGATGCAAAAGACTGCGCGGGCTGTCGCGGTGAGGCCTTGTCAATATCAGCCGGTCATCACCCAGGACATAAGCTTCCATAGGCGCCTCAGCGACGGCCCCCTCCTGGCGGATTTCCAGTACGTGACCGAAGATTTGCAGCAGCCCCATCAGGCGCGGCTGCCGATCCCGCACTGGCGCCCAGTCGCGCAGCAGGATTTCAATGCGCCGGCCCGGCCCGGAAAGGCACAGGTTGCGCAGCGCGTCAATGCGCTGGGGTGTATCGAGGGCCAACTCCCGTAAGTCCTCATCGTAGATGCGCAGTTGGTGGCGGGTGCCAGCCAGCAAGCGGTCAAATGCCTGGCGGTATTCGATCAGGGTTTCAAATCGCTCTGCATTCGTCATGCTCGTAGTGCCTCTTCATATTCATGTCGCGTGCGCGACAGTCGAAATCTCGGCCTGGCGGCTGGGCAAGGGTCCCGCAATATTGTGCGGGCTCGGCCCGCCCGATGCAACTGGATGCAACTGAGCGGCGACCGTATTGCACATGGCGCGGTGCCGGAAGCGGCCATCCGGCCGGGTACAAGGTCCTGCACTCACTCGCGCTGACCGCACTTATGCCGTATTCTAATCAAGTGTTGAGTATCCATGGGGGCTGCAGTCATGAGCCACAAACATGACGCCTTGCTTCGCGCCATTTTCGATGGCCCAGTCAGCAGCAATATCCACTGGCGCGAGGTGGAATCCCTGTTGGCCCACCTGGGCGCGACCCTGGAGCCGCACCACGGCGCGAGTTTCCGTGTGGTGCTGAACGGAATTGAGGGATTCCTGCACCGCCCCCACCAAAGCAACACCTGCACCAAGCAGGAGATACGCCATCTGCGTGATTACCTGGCCTCGGCCGGTGTCACGCTGTCGCAGTATGAAACCGGGAGCTAGTCACATGGGGAGGAAACTCGGGGCCTGCCTAATCGCGCTGGCGCTGGCCGCAACTCACTTGCCCGCCGCGGCTGACGACCCCAATACGGTGAGCGGCGACAAGGGTATGGACATGTTGGT
>JBAWGM010000319.1:0-5713 GCA_049592895.1 Thiobacillaceae bacterium
CGGCCGCTTCGCGGGCGCCGCGACCCACGACGCTGCGGCTGTTTCTGAGTTTCCCGGCTACGACAGCGCGTGCAAACTCCAGTGCAAATTCGGGCTGTCCCGCCATCCTGTGATGCGCCTGACGCAGCAGGATGTTGCCGGAAACAGGTCCTTCGAGCCGCGCCTTGAAGCGTCCTGACTCATCCAGCAGAACCAGAGATTTACCCTCATCGGCCAGGCGGTGCATGAGTGCCGGCGAAACCATGATGTTGCCGAAGCACACCAAGGCGCTCAGATGATGCAGTGGCACCTGGAGCTTCTTCTCGCGCTCCACGTCGATGCGCAGGGTGGCATTGTCAAGATGCGCATAGGCCTGGGGAGTCATGACGTAGAGCGTGTTTTGGATGGTATGCACCCTAATCCTCCGGGTTAAAGAGGCTTTGCCGCTGTTGCCGTTGCTTATTTTGCCCAGCCAGCGCCTCAGGCTGGCAAATGTCCTTCAGCGAACACTCGCGGCAGCGCGCATCGTTTACCGGCGGCGGCAGCTTGCCGGAGGCCAACATGGCGCGGATGGCATCGGCGGTTTCGATGACCAATTGCCTTAGTTCGGACGTGACGACCACCTCGCGCCGCCGGTGGCCGCTGGCGTGGAAGATCGCGCCTTTGGGTGCAGGGCGGCCCAGCATGTCTTCCAGGCACATGGCCTGCGCGGCGAGTTGGATGTCGTCGTGCATTTTCTGCCGTTTGGCGCCGTGTTTGAATTCGACCGGATACACGGTTCCATCCGCATGAAACTCCACCAGATCGGCCTTGCCGATCAAGCTCAGCCGGTCACTCCACACCGGCAAGGCACGTTCCACCCGCACTCCGGATTTGATTTCATAGCCCGGCGTGTCCACCAAGTGATGCACCGCCCGCCCCCGTGCGGTGTGGATGTTGTCCTCGAAAGCCTGCTCTTGATGGATCAGACCGCATTGGCGGGGGCAGTACATCCAGTGCTGGAGGGCCGAGAGGGGGATCGGGTCAGTCTCGGTCATGCCTTGAGTGCTAACATATTCATTAGGAATTTATCTTCTGGAGCATGTCATGGCAGCAATATTGAAGGAAATCGAAGAACAGGCTTTGCAGCTATCCCCGAAAGAGCGCGGCGAGTTGGTCCATCGATTGATCGTCAGCCTGGAGGCTACGCCAGAAGACACGCCAGAAGCGATTGCCCAAGCCTGGGACGAAGAAATCGCCCGCCGCGTCGCGGATATGGAAGCAGGCCGCACGCGGTGGATACCCGCCGACGAGGCAATGGCCAGAATACGCGCCAAGATCAGCGCCGCGAAAGCCAAAGCCGCCAATGCGGGTTAGCCTGAGCGACGAGGCACAAGGCGACTTGGATGCAGCGATTGAGTGGTATCTCGAAGAGCGCGCATTTGCCGCGGCGGACGACTTTGCAGACGAGTTTGACCGCGCGCTGACGCTGCTCTTGCAGTTTCCAGACCTTGGCGTAACCGGACGGCACAAAACGCGGCTATTCACGCTGCAAAACTTCCCCTATTCCCTGATATACCGAGTCCAGCCTGAGCGCATTCGCGTCATCGCGGTCGCGCATCATAGCCGCCGTCCGGGGTATTGGGCGGGGCGGCGGTAGGGCTTCAAGCCTTGCGCTGCAAACTCACTCCCACAGGCATTGCCGTTTCGTCCACAGTGACTTCGTAATCCGCAAAGCTGCGCGGCACATCGATCTTACGCGCAGCCTTGACGCGTTCGAACAGCGTATGCGCCGGGGCGTTACCCAGTTCCGAATCGTGCTTGAACACGTACAGCCCGCGCGTGGCCATCTCGCCACGCGCGGCAGAATGGTCGTGCTCGAACATGTTTACCAGTGCCTCCCAGAGCAGCTCAATATCTTTCTCATCGAACTTCGTCTGGCCAGCCAGGTGGGCGGAGATGAAGCCGTGGGCTCGGTAAAGCCCGTAAGGCACAGTGAACTTGCGACCCATGGTGCGATTGTCGCCGCCTTGCTTTTCGGCTTCTGCTTCCGTGGCCACGGCGCAACGGGTGATGGAATGCTCGAGAGTAACGATGGGGTCAATGGAACGGGCGAAAGTGATCTGCACTGGGCCACGTACTTGGCCGCAGTTCGGCGCAGTTTTCAATGACAGGACAGCACCAAATGCGCGTATGTCGAAGAAGTCTTGGCACATTTGTACGCGCCCTTTCTCTGACTCCTCCTGCTTCGGTTTGCGCGCCGTGACATTCTTAAGCGCCTTGCTGATGAAATCTCTTAATGGCTTGGCGGGGTTGGTGTCTTTCAACCACTTCTGGGCTTCTTTCTTTTCCAGTGTGACCCCGGACAGCTTAAGGATGGAGCGCCCCTCTTCGTCGGTATCGATTTCCATTCCTTCCGGCAGGGCCAATGCTTCAAACTGTTCGGCTAATTCATCGGGAATCAGTACGGTGGCATCTTGACCCAAGCCGATGCCAAGTTTCTCAAATGCGGTGAAGTGCGCACGACCCAGCACAGCTTTCTCCTTGACGTAGATGTCATATCCGGCTTCATAAACGCCGCCCTTGCACTTGGTAATGCCGACGAAGTTTCTGATCTTCCGCTTGATAGACACATCGGTGATCAGGCCTTGCCCTGTCTCGGTATCAAGGCGCGGTAGATTGCCAGCGTCCGGGTCGCCATTCGGATTGCCGTCCTTCACGTCAAACAGCAGGACAAAGTCGTATCGGTTCTGAATGCTCATTGCTCGTTCCTTTGCTTAGGATTTGGTAAACAGGTCTTGGCGTTGCTGGTAGTAGCCGATGACGAACCGGCCTTGGTCCGCCAAGGACAAAATCGGGGTGAACCCCAACTGGCCGTCGATACCGTCGTTGCAGATGGTTTGAATCAGCTTGTCCCGCGTGACGTAGAGCCCCGGCTTCTCTTTTCGCAACTTGGTCATGTGGTGCTGATTGCGTCGCATGAGGGTAGGAAAGACCGCCGATGGCGTGCTGGAGGCGGAACCGAAATAGCCGTCCCGGATGGTAGTGTTGAGGCCGAGGTTGGCTTCTGCTTGCACCTTTTCAAGTACGGCGAACAGACGCCCCAGCCGGTAGCCAATGTTGATGTTGCTCTCGTCCAGTGACACGGTGATCTCCTCATTCTTTCCAGAGTTGCGGGTTAAACGGTTGAGCCACGCCTTGATAAGCGCAGCACGGGCGTAGGGGACGTGATCCCGGTGTTTGCCGGTTTTCTCATCTTTCTTCGCTTGTTCGGCATGAATGCGGCGTAGCGCGGCCTGCAACAACGTCTGCGGATAAGGCGTGCCATCCAGGATGGCCTTCATGAAGTCACCAGCCAGCTTAGGTGGCAGCTTGTCGAGGTCACCCAAAGGGCTGACGGCGACAAGTAGCGCCTTGAGGGACAGGAACGGGCGCTCCACGTACCGAGGCCGGACAATTTCCAAATCTTCGAAGTGCTGGCGGATGTGATTGGCCAGTTCACCCACGGTGGCGACGTGCCAGAAACGGACGGCGATGCGGGCAGCGTTAGGGGCAAGGCCCAGAACGTAGAAGCGAGTTCCGTCATCGTAAATTGCCGGCGTTCCAGCTAAAGGCGCTTCAAGCAGTTCTTTGACGGCGTTTGTCCCCTGATCCGGGTTGTCCTGCGGCGGCTCGTCGAAAAACTGTGCGAGGAGCGACTCCATCCGGCTGTCTGCCGCCGCCCAGAATACGGTGGATGCATCTCCGACTTGGATGCGCTGTTTCGAGGTCAGCAGGTGATTGAGTGCCGTGGTGTAGGCGAAAGCGGCGCGTTTGCCAACGGGGGCATTGGTGCCTTGTTCGAGGGCGAATGAATTGAAAGCTGGGAGGTTAAATGAAACGATGTTGGCACCGCTGGTTTGTGTACCCCATACCCTTGATCGGAGGATGTAGACGTTCGACGACATCGCGATCGCCGGTGATCAAACAGATTCGTAGTTCACCTTCGTCTTCACTAAACTGCCCGACCGAAGCCAGAACAACCGAAGCGCTGCACACTGGGCTTTCTTCGCCAGTCAGCTTGAAACTGACATTAGCGCCCGTTGCACCGACTTGGAGCCAAAGAGGGTCAGCTAGGACAGGTGTGAAATTATCACTGGCTAGAAACGCCAGCGCGGCGGTAACCCCCGGAGTGGATTTAACTGCACTTGGCAACTGCTCGATTTCCGTTCTGAACGCGGTGCGCATGTCTCCGAGGCGTTTCCGATAATGCTTTTCCTCGCCTTTCTTGCGCTGCTCTTCTAGCTTCTTGGGGTCGGGCTGCCCTAGCCCATCTTTCTCAAATGGTGGCCCAAGCGGATGGTAAGTGCTTGAGTTAATTAGATCGTGGGAGTGCAGGTCTCCACTACGCCGGTACGGCGGCGTGGCGATTCTTTGCAAGCTTTGCGGTGATCTTTGGCGGCGGTTGGGCAGGTAGTTTGAGGTGCAGTAGGTCGAGCAGCATGCGGTGGTCCGCTTCAGGCTGGGTATAGCGCGACAGCACTAGTTCCCGCCCGTCGCTGGTAGGTACATGGACGTCGACCATCTGCATTGTCTTGAACTTGGCAATCACTTCCGCTGGCGTGATGCCGTGTGCCAGGCCCCGCAGTTGCGTTTTCAGGCTGACCTGCAGGCAGTAAGCCAGGAAGGCCACGAAGATGTGCGCCTCGATGCGGCGCTCGCTTGAGTGATAGATCGGGCGCACCGCAAGATCGTGCTTGAGTTCCTTGAACGCCTGCTCGACCTCGGTGAGCTGGATGTAGAAGGTCCACAGTTGCGCCGGATCATGCCCGCCAAGATTGGTGCGCAACAGGTAGCGTCCTTCGCGCCGCCGCACCTGGCGCAGCTTGGCGCGATCCAGTTCGAAGGTGAAGGCGGTCATCTTGCTGTCCCGGGCAGTCGCTGGCACGTTCACCTTGATCAGATTCGCCGCGCGCCCGGCCTCGTGTTTGGCCGCACCTAACTTCATCAGCAACTGATCGCGCGTGAGCGCCTGGCCCTGCAAGGCATGCAGACGCTGCACGTAACGACCCAGCCGTCGCCGTCGCATCGCGCGTTCCTTGTCCACCCGCGCCGCACTTTGCGCCAGCACGTAGACGTCATCGTCCACGCTCAATCGTTTCACCTGCACCCCGTCGCGCACGCGTGCCCAGTCCTGTCCCAGGAAACGTTGCTCAAGCTTGCTCAACCGCCCCTTGGGCGTGCCCACCAGGTACGACGCGCCCATCGCACGCATCTTCGCCAGGCTGTCCTCGGTCGGCACACCGCGGTCCATCACCCAGATGCGGTCGGCATGGCCGTAGCGCTTCTCGATGCGATCAAGGAAGTCACCGAGCGTGGTGGAATCCGCGGTGTTGCCCGAGAGCACCTCGTAGCTCAGTGGGAAGCCTTCCGGCGTGACGATCAGCGCGATCACGACCTGACGGCAGTCGCCGCGTTTGTCGCGGCTGTAACCGTATTGCCGCAGATCCGTCTCGCCACGCTCGACGTCGCTCTCGAAGTACGTGCTGGTCAGGTCATACAGCAGCACATCGAACTTGGCACCAAAGAGCTCGCCCCAGCGCTGCACCAGAAACTTGAACAGCGCATCCTTGTGTTCGATCAGCTTGTCCAGGCAGCGGTAGAGCGTGTTCTTCTCGGCCAGTTCAAAGCCCGCGCCGAGCAGGTCGCCCATCGCATTCGCGTCGAACCAGTGGCGGTGCAGGCGCCACTCAGAACCCGGATCAATTAACCGATA
>JBAWGM010000320.1:0-3217 GCA_049592895.1 Thiobacillaceae bacterium
TCTCACCGCGGGCGAGCGCGGTGAGATCAACTATGCGGACGAAGTTTCCAAGACCCTCCTCTATTTAACCAGCCAGCGGATCATTCCGCGCGAAGCGCGCTGCACCATTTATCTGCTGGACCAGGAACATGATCTGGCGCCCACCTTGGCTTCCCTTAATGCGGACCCGTTGTTCGACGCCAGACTAATTGATCCAGCACGGGTTGCGCAGGCCCTGAACGTGCCGGAAGAGTTTCTGCAGGCGGCGCCGGGCATCGCCCTCCTGGCCGCCCAAGTCGGCGAGCCGCCCGCCTTCAATCTGGCGCCGGCTCAGCTACGGCGCGGCATCCAGCTTCACCGGGTGCATCGCCTACTCAACGGCACAGCCTTGACCTGTTTGCTGGGAGGGGCTGCCGCTGCCGGCGCCCAGTGGATGGAAGCCAATCAATACAAATCCGACACGCAGAACCTGATGCAGAAGCTGGCCCATGACGAAACGCTCTACCAGGAAACCCTCAAACAGTATCCGCGCATCACGATTCCGCCCGACATGCTTCGACAGGCCGTGCAGATTGCCCACACTCTGGAGTCCGGCCCGCGCAGCCCGGAAGATGCCTTCGCGATCCTGTCCCAGGCCCTCGATCAACACCCTCTGATCATCTTGCAAAACCTTAGCTGGGTGGACAAGCTGGCAGCGGGCCAAGGCCAGGGAGACCGCCTGGAAATTCGCGCTCAGGTGTCGCCTTTTGATGGCAATTACCGGGTAGCGGTGGAGCAGATCAATAGCTTCATGGCCACTCTGTCGGCGCTGCCAGGCGTCAGTTTGGTCAACCTGATCGAAGGCCCGGTCAGCGCAGAAAAGGCCAGTACGATTTCCGGCTCCACGCTGAGCAACGCAAGCCCGAGCGAAGCGCGCTTCCGCCTGAGCCTCAACTATCAACGGGCAATGCCATGAAAGCCCTGAACCTGCGCGCCCTGAGCGGCTCCCTGATCTTCCTGGCCGTGTCGCTTGTCATAGCGCTGGGGCTTTGGGCCTGGACTTCCGCTCAGGCAGAGAAAGCCCGGGCAGAAAAGGAACGCGTCGAGTTCGCATCCAACGCTGCACAGGCGCGACTGCTCAAGAGCGGCTCCGAGCGCCATACTATCGAAGACAATCTGGACGCCTGGCAAACGCTGGAACGCCGCGGATTCACTGATCCCAACCGGCGCCTGGCCTGGCTTGAGGCCGTCACCAATGCCAACCGAGACAATCGACTTTACGGCCTTGACTACACGTTGTCTGCGCCTGAGCCGGTGCCGCCCGGTGTTGCTGGGGGCTTGCCCCTCGTGCAGACCGTTGTTCATGTCAAGATGCCGATCCTGGTGGAAGACGACCTGAGCCGCTTCCTCAAGGCTTTCCAGTCCCACCCGGCCGGCCTGATGCGGGCCAGATCCTGCACCGTCACCCGCAACGGCCCGCTGCCGCCCCCCATGGCCAATCAGCCCGGCCTTGAGGCGGAATGCGACCTCCTCTGGTACACCCTGAAAGCGCCCACATGAGCAAGCCCGTGTCGTTCCTCCTCATGCTGCTGCTTGTATCGCCGGCAGGCGCCGAAGGGCGATTGTTCTATACCGCGGAGCAACGCGCCGGACTGGAGCACGCGCGCTTGAACCATGTTACCGAAAGCGATGTCTCCCAGCCACGAACTCGCTCCCCCGCCCTGACCTACAACGGCGTGGTGCTGCGCAGCGACGGACGCATCACCCGCTGGATCAACGGCCATCCGGTGAACGGGTCCGCAGCCCCTCCCCAATACAAGGGCCGGCCGCTCAAACCGGGCCAGACGGCAGTCAACGGCAGGATTTACGAGCCCCACCAGATCATTCGGGAACCGGCGCCATGAAGCTGCGGCAACAGGGCTTCACGCTGATCGAACTCGCGATTGTGATGCTGGTGTTGACCATCCTTGCGGCGGGTATTCTGGTGCCCCTGACCAGCAGCATAGAGATGAAGCGCTATGAGGCGACCCAAAAGACTCTGCAAGAAGCCAGGGAGGCATTGATCGGCTATGCGATGAGTCACAAGGACGGCGCGAGCGGCAGGCCTTATCTTCCCTGCCCGGACAAGACGACCGCATTCGGCATAGCGTCCAATCTTCCAAACGATGGCATTGAGGACCGGGTTACCACACCCGGTCCCTGCGAGACCCCGGAAGGAAATTTCCCTTGGTCAACGCTGGGCGTGGGAAACGCCGATGCATGGGGTAATCGGTTGCGCTATCACGTGGTCGTGGAGTTTTCCCAGTCCAACGCCGGTTTCGACAGCTCGACCCAGGCATCGCTCGCCAACCAGATACAGGTGTGCGACGCCAACGGTACGAATTGCACCCCGCTTATGGCGCCGACCACGCCACCTGCTCCGCCTGCTCCGCCCGTCTATGCCGCAGTCATTGTCTCGCACGGGGCCAATGGCTGGGGCGCGATGAACAGCGGCGGTACGGCACAGGCCCCGCCAGTCGGCGCGGATGAGGTGGAGAACAGCAATAACGACGGCAAGTTCGTGAGCCGCGCCCCTACCCAGGCCACCGACACCACGACGGAATTCGACGATGTGTTGGTATGGCTGCCGCAAGCCCTGTTGGTGTCCCGCGTGTGTTTTACGGCTGATTGCACCTGATTCAGCCCGCCTTCGCCCTAAGCGCGATTCTGACCGCGCCCGGCCGGTTTTCCTCCATCACCAGTTCATAGCCCGACCGGGCCGCCTGCCGGGCGGCCTGGAACAGGCCCACGCCCAGGCCGTGGTCCGATGTCACCGGCGCCTGAAACAGATTGCGCGCGACATGCTCGGGAGCCGGCTGGCCGCTGTCTTCCACTCGCAGGGCCACAGTGGGCTCCATATCGAGCATCACTCTGACCTGCACGTCGGCCTGCTCGCGGCGCTTGCGAAGGGCATTGGTCAACAGGTTGTCCGCCACGCTGTCGAACAGGTCCTGCGGCAAATTCGCGTCAGTCTGCAGTTCGGAAGGTTCAAACAAAATCTGATCCTGGGCATAGCGCGACTTCAGCGCCTCCCACCAATCTGCCACGGACTGGACTTGGTGATCCAGCTCTGAGGGCTGACGTAGCTTATCCACGGTATTCTGCAGGCGCTGGGCCATTTGCGGCAGTTGCCGTTTGAGCAGTTGCTGCAGCCGATCCGCATCTTCCGGTCCGCTGGCTTCCGCGGCCGCCATCAGGGCTCGGAGCGACTGCAGTATGT
>JBAWGM010000321.1:0-3695 GCA_049592895.1 Thiobacillaceae bacterium
TAGCCGCGCTCTTCAAACCAGTGTTCGGTTTGTGTGGTCAGCACAAACACCTGCCGCGCCCCCGCCTTGCGCGCCCGCTTTTCCGCCGCGTCGCGCAGCCGGTCCCCCAGGCCCCGCTTCCGATAGCCGGGATGCACCACAAGACAGGCCATTTCGGCTGACCTTTCACTGGCGAAGGGATAGACCGCGACACAACCCGCCACCACGCCATCCGACTCCAGCACCAAAAAACGGTCTATCTCCATTTCCAGCAGTTCACGCGAACGGCGCACCAATACACCATCGCGTTCCACCGGTTCAATCAGGCCGAGAATGTCGCCCACGTCATCGATCGTGGCCGCACGCAGGGTTTCCAGGGGGGTGGGGGTAACCAGGGTGCCCACCCCGTCGCGGGTGAATAGCTCGGCCAGCAAAGCGCCATCCCGGTGGCGGGATATCAGGTGGGCGCGCTTCGCCCCTTTGCTGCAAGCATGGATCGCACTGGGCAGGAAATAGCCCACGTCCTCGGGAATCTTCTTGCTCTTGGCCAGCCAGACCTGCGCTTCCTGCACCGTCAGGGTGGACAGTATGCGGCCGCGACCGCTGCCCACCCCTTCGGTTTCCATCAGAAAGATCAGTTTGTCCGCTCGCAGGGCAGCGGCGGCTTCCGCCGCCACGCTCTCCACGGTCAGGTTGAAAATCTCCCCGGTGGGAGAGTAGCCGATCGGGGATAGCAAAACGATTTCGCCATCCTCCAGCCGCTTGTTGATGGCCTCGAAGTGGATCTTGCGCACCGCGCCGGTATGCAGCAGATCCACGCCATCGCGGACCCCAAGTGGCTTGGCGGTGACGAAGTTGCCTGACGCAACCCGAATGTCCGACCCGGCCATTGGCGTGTTGGCCAAGCCGAGAGAAAGCAGGGCTTCGATTTCAACCCGCACCGTACCCACCGCCTCCTTGACGCTGGCGAGCGCCGCGTCGTCGGTGACACGCAATCCGTTCACGTAGCGTATCTCCGCCCCGCGCTCCTTGAGCTGGGTCTCGATTTGCGGCCGCGCGCCATGCACCAGCACCAGCCTTACCCCCAAGCTGTTGAGCAGATTGATGTCATGGGCCAAGCCGACGAACTGGCCGTCAGTCACCACTTCGCCGCCAAACGCAATGACGAAGGTCTTGCCGCGAAAGCCGTTGATGTAGGGAGCGGCGGAACGGAACCAATGGACAAAGGCGGTGATATCTTTATTCATTCTTTGGGGGCCCAACAAAGGTTTGGATCGCCATGTGTCTTGTTCTGGCTAGGGCGTGTCAACGCGACTTAGCCATAACTTTGCCCGTTCGGGCCGCGCCGTACAAGCCGTCAGACGAAATCGCCCCACCGCGCCTGCATGGCCGCTATGGCCGCTATGGCTGCGGTTTCGGTGCGCAGAATCCGCGGCCCCAAACGCAAAGGCAGAAAGCCGTTGTCCTGCGCAAGCCGGGCCTCGTCCGAATCAAATCCACCTTCCGGTCCGGCCAAGAGCCAGATCGGGCCTGCCGGGACGGGTAGATCATTCAGCGTCGTTTCGGCTTCGGCAGACAGAAACACGCGCTGGCCCTCAGGCTGGGTAGCCAGCCAGTGCGGCACATCGAGCGGCACGGACACCTCCGGTATCCGGTTGCGCCCGCATTGTTCGCAGGCGGCTATCACCACCCCCCGCCAATGATTGACCCTCTTTTGCGCACGCTCGGCGGTCAGTTTCACCACGCTGCGGCGCAGCGCCAGCGGCTGGATCGCCGCCACTCCCAACTCGACGGACTTTTGCAGGGTGTAGTCCATGTGCTCGCTTGTCGATATACCCTGCGCGAGCCGGATATCCAGGTTGGATTCCCGTTCCATTCCCCCGCAGCCTATCACCGTCACGAACAACTCATCCTGGACCATGCGGTCGATGCGCGCCAGGCATTCGCCGCCCTGACCATTGAACAGCGTGATCCCATCCCCCGCCTTCAGGCGCAGCGCCCGGGCTCCATGACGGGAAGGGCCCGGCGGCAAGGAAAAGCGCATGCCGGGGCCAAGGGGAAGGGGAACAAAAAAACGCGGTATCGGCATCATTAATTAATAACACACGACACCCAGAGGACGCAGGGTCATGCAAGAACATTTCGCAGCTTAATTGATTCAGCATAAGCAGACTTGAAATGATCAAGTCGGGCGAACGGCCTGAACAGGCACCCCGTAATGCCACCTCGATATCTCCGCGTTAGCTCTGCGGGCGTCGGTTTTGATATTATCCTTAAGCTGTACACCTCATTTCATCGACAGGTCAGAGTATGGTTTCCCTCACCACCCCCGTTTGTGATTTTGGCTGGAAAGCCGTGGACTTCAACTTGGCGGGCGTTGATGGCAGAAATTATGCCCTGGCGGACACCATGGGTCCCAATGGCCTGCTGGTCATGTTCATTTGCAACCACTGCCCCTACGTCAAGGCCATCCGCCCGCGGCTGGTGCGCGATCTGAAAGAACTGAGGGAACAGTACGGCATTCATGCTATTGCCATCATGAGCAACGACCCGGCGGAATACGCCGAGGACAGTTTCGACAACATGAAGCAAGTGGCGCGGGAATTCGGCTTTTCATTTCCCTATGTTTGGGACGAAACCCAAGACGTGGCGCGGGCTTATGGCGCCGTCTGCACGCCCGATTTTTTCGGCTTCAACCGGAATTTCGAACTGCAGTATCGCGGCCGCTTTGATGAATCGCGCAAGGACACCGCACCGCAAGGTGTGCGGCGCGATCTGTTCGAAGGCATGAAGGAAGTGGCCGAAACGCAGCGAGGTCCGCGCGAGCAGATTCCCTCCATGGGCTGTTCAATCAAGTGGAAATGAGCGCGCGAGCAATACGCAGGAGCCCCGCAATGCGAAGATGTGCACGGACCCCGCGGGCAGTCCACGAGGCCCACGATCATGCTGCACCCTCACCCCGGGGGGCGGAGTGACGAGTGAGGCGGAGAGTCCATACGGCTCGGCCCTGGAACAGGTGGTCGCACTGGTGCGTGAAGTTGCCCGTTCAGAGGTCACGCCGCGCTATCTGAAGGTCGCGCACAGCCGCAAGGCGGACGGCAGCTTGTTTACCGTGGCCGATGCCGCTACGCAGAAGGCTCTCGAATTGGCGTTGGCGGAAATCATTGCGTGCCCGGTGCTGGGTGAAGAGATGCCCGAAGCGCAGCAGCATGCGGCCTGGGTCGCGGGCGGCAACGGACTTTGGTGCATCGATCCCATAGACGGGACCTCCAATTTTGTCGCCGGCATTCCCTATTTCGCCATATCCGTGGCCTACCTGGAAAACGGCAGGCGCAAGCTTGGGGTGGTCTACGATCCCGTCGCCGGCGAATGCTTTTATGCTGAGCGCGGCAAAGGCGCGTTCCTCGACGGCGTGCCGCTACCCATCCGCACCCCGGTCAGCGAACTGCGCCGCGCGATGGCCGGAATCGAGCCCAAACGCCTGCCCAAGTCGCTGATCGCCCGGTTGGTGGCGCAACCGCCCTATGCCTCGCTGCGCAATCTGGGCGCATCCGCGCTCGATTGGTGCTACGTGGCAGCGGGCCGCTTTGATATCTATGTGCATGGCAACCAGAAACTCTGGGATTACGCCGCCGGCGCCCTGATCCTGGAAGAGGCGGGCGGAATGCTAAGTTGCCTGAACGGCGCGTTTGACGACGGGCCGGTATGGGAACGCT
>JBAWGM010000322.1:0-7681 GCA_049592895.1 Thiobacillaceae bacterium
GCTCCAGACCGCGCTGGATAGTCGGGTCCTGAAGGAAGCTGCTTTAAGCAGCTTCCGTAACAACCTGGAAGACCTGACCAATCGGCTACGGGCAGAGGACGAGTCACGCATCAATTGCGAGCATGGCTTGCACCCCTTACGCGAGCGGATGGAGCAGTTGAGGCTGAAGGACCAGGAGCTGTTGATGACGGAGGCCCAGTTCGACATTCAGCTCAAGGAAGCTCAGGCCGAGCAGGATGTTCTGAAGCTTCGGTTTGAACAGCAAAGTCCTCGCGCCGGCAATCTTCAGACTGAACTCAATCGGCTGGCCGGCGCCATCACAGAACTGGGCGCGGTCAACCTGGCGGCACTGGATGAACTTGAACAGGCCCGTGAACGGGATGAATACCTGAATAATCAGCACAGCGACCTGCTGGAAGCCTCGGAAACCCTGGAAGCCGCCATACGAAAAATTGACCAGGAGACGCGTGACCTGCTCAAGCAGACGTTTGATGCGGTAAATGGTTACCTTGCTGAGCTGTTTCCACAGATTTTTGGCGGCGGTCATGCGGAACTGGTGCTGACCGGCGATGAACTCCTCGATGCCGGCATCCAGATTGTCGCCCAGCCTCCGGGCAAGCGGAATTCCAGTATTCACCTGCTTTCCGGGGGAGAGAAGGCGCTGACCGCGCTTTCCCTGGTATTTTCGCTCTTCAAACTCAACCCCGCGCCGTTCTGCCTGCTGGATGAAGTGGACGCGCCGCTGGACGACGCCAACACCATGCGCTACTGCGACATGGTAAAGCGCATGTCCGCGGACACCCAGTTCCTGTTCATCACCCACAACCGCATCACAATGGAAATGGCGCACCACTTGGCAGGCGTGACCATGAATGAGCCAGGAGTATCGCGCGTGGTAGCGGTAGATGTGGAAGAAGCATTGCGCTTCCATGAGGCTGCTGCCTGATCCTCTGCGGCGATGTCGGTTGTCAAAATTGCTTGTCAACGTTATTGACGTTTCCCAACTGGGGGCAAAGCGCCACTTCGACAGGTGAGGCAGGCCGTCAATTCTTTTTACAGCGCGTCGCAAGACTCCGGATCTCCCGGCTTGGGAATCGGCACACGGCGGTCGGGAGTCATCCGTGCAACGGGTTCGTATTCAGATGGCGGGTTCACAGGGCAGTGGAGGGCGGCCAGAGTTCTTCCAGTACTTCGTATAATGTATATTATGTTAAATACTGCGAAACGCAGAAACCGACCTGCAACATACCTCAACTCGGCACGCCGGTTCTCAGATCGGGCCTGTGGTTTGTCGCTGGCAAAAAGAACTGCAAAGCTTACGAAGCCGGCTCCATATCCGGCTTGTAAAGACCCGTCCGCGCGAGGCTGTTGAGCTTCGCCCGCAAGTAAAAAGCCTGCTGGGCCGCGTGCAGGTTTTCACTGTGCCCACGCCAGGTCTCCAATACCGGTTGCTGCAACGCACGCGCAAACGAAAACGACAGGTCCCACGGCGCCTGCGGAAAGTGCACGTTTATGGCATTGAGGTTGGCGCTGGCTTCCTCAGGGGTCTGACCGCCGGACAGGAAGTTAATGCTTGGTACCGCCGCGGGCACGGTGCGACGCAACACTTCCACCGTTGCGCCTGCCACCTCGCTCGGACCGGCCCGTCTGTCATGTTCCTTTCCCGGCAGCACCATGCTGGGCTTGAGCAACATGTATTCCAGCATTACGCGGTGGCGGTGCAGCGAATGGAACACCGCGTGCAGGACAGCCTCCGTCACCTCGGCGCAGCGTTGCTGCGAGTGATCGCCGTCCAGCAGCACTTCGGGTTCGACTATGGGAACAAAGCCCTCCTGCTGGCATACGGCTGCATAACGGGCAAGCATCTCGGCGTTGGCTTCAATGCCCAGCGAGGTGGGATTGCGCTCGCCGATCGGGTAAACCTCACGCCACTTGGCAAATCGCGCGCCCTGCGACTTATAGACTTTCAGGCGCTCCGCCAGACCATCGAGTCCTTGGGTAATCTTATCTCCCGGCGCACCCGCGAGGTCGATGGTTCCCTTGTCCACCTTGATGCCCGGAACAATTCCCTGGCGCCTAGCCACTTCCAACAGAGCCGTGCCGTCATCCGCCGATTGACCGAGGGTTTCCTCGTACAGGATTACGCCGCTGATGAATTCGCCTATCCGCGGCGTCGTCAACAGCAAGGCGCGATAGGCACGCCGGTTTTCCTTCGTGGGCTCAACGCCCACGGCCTTGAAGCGTTTGGTGATGGTAGGATCGCTTTCATCGGCAGCGAGGATGCCCTTGTCTTCTTGGACCAGGGCGGTGATCGTGGCTTTCAATTCTGCTTCAACGTTCATTTGTGTCTCCTTTACCGCAAAACGACCGGGTCTCAAGCCGACGGGAAACGCGAAAACGGTAGTCAGCTTACGTTGACGCCTGGCCACACCTGCCTATTGGCAACCCAACCCAATTGACGATTGCGGTGAACCGGACCCAGATCCTGGACAGCCTTTAGAGCATCTCCACCACCCAGCGGGTCACCAACGCGGTGGCCAACGCGCATTGCTGGCCGCGGGTATCGCTAAAAGCCTGGTATTCATCCGGCTTCCACATGTCGTAGGTGCGGCCGGTGAACCGTTGCTGGAGTTCCGCGCAAGTCACACCGCCGAACTCATTTCGAAAACGCTCCACCAGTTCCGCGCCTTTCTGGAAGTTGCCGATAAAACGGCCTCTGTCCAACTTATCCCGATCGCGGCCGCGTTTGGCGCTCAGGGCCAAGAGACCCCCACTCAGCGCCCCGCAAGCGCCCTCCCCGCTTAAAGCGCCGCCACCAGAAAGGCCATGACTCGCCTTGATCGTGGCGTCGTCGACAATGCCCACCGTCTCTTGAACGGCGGCCAGTACGCACTGTGGGCAGCAACCATAGTCCAGCTCGTAGCGCAACGCTCTTTGATAAGCCAACTCTGCCTTGCGGCCCTTCTCATCCTGAGTCATGGCCTTGCTCCTCGCATATTAGAAAACGTTAATACTTATAGCATATTCAGGCGCAATGCTAAATATGGGGTTCACTACGAAGGGTAAACTCGCGCGCGGCGGATTCGGTCTTGCCGACGTGCAAACCTCCATGGGGAGCCACAACCGGCCAAGCTCCATAGACTTATTCGCCCGGAATTACGGTTGATTTGCCAAACGCCTTTCCAAGGGTCGAGACAATGTCCATCGGCAGCGGAAAAACGATGGTCGTGGATTTGTCGCCGGCGATCGCCGACAGCGTCTGCAGGTAGCGCAATTGCATCGCTTCGGGTTGGCGGGCAAGCATTTGCGCGGCCTGCAGAAGTTTCTCCGATGCCTGCAGCTCACCTTCGGCATGTATCACCTTGGCCCGGCGTTCACGCTCGGCCTCGGCCTGACGGGCGATGGCGCGAACCATGGATTCGTTGATGTCCACATGCTTGATTTCCACGTTCGAAACCTTGATCCCCCAAGCGTCGGTCTGGATGTCCAGGGTTTGCTGTATGTCCATATTCAATTTTTCACGCTCCGCCAGCATCTCGTCGAGTTCATGTTTGCCGAGCACCGCGCGCAGCGTGGTCTGAGAAAGCTGGCTGGTTGCGTTAAGGAAATCCTCCACCTGGATGATGGCCCGCTCCGGGTCGACTATGCGAAAGTAAACCACCGCATTGACTTTGACCGAGACGTTGTCGCGCGAGATAACGTCTTGCGGGGGTACGTCGAACACCACGGTACGCAAGTCCACACGCACCATCTGCTGGATACCCGGAATGACGACGACGAGGCCCGGACCTTTGACTTTCCAGAATCGCCCCAGCAAAAAAATGACGCCGCGCTCGTATTCACGCAAGACGCGCAACGTGCCAACGACAAGAATCACGAGCAGAACTATCAGGCCGGAAAATCCAATATCAAATCCCATGATCATTCCCTTTCGAGGCTGTGGGTGAGACAACAAGAGTCAGGCCGTCTCTGGCTGTGACGGTGATAGGGAGGCCGGTCGCCAGTTGAGCCGAGCTTCGCACCTGCCAGAGCTCACTTCGCACTCGCGCCCAGCATGTGTCTCCGGCACATGAGAGCACCACGCCCTTGCTGCCGATGAGTTGTTCGCCGCCACTCACCACCGGCCGTCGGCGCGCCTTGATGGCCAGCCCCGCCATGGCCGCAATTGCAAACGCGCTGATGACCGCCAGCGCGATGATCAGCGCAATCGGGATGCCAAAGCCGGGGACTTCAGTGTCTATCAGGATCACCGCACCTAGGACAAAACCAACAACCCCGCCCAGGCCGAGGATACCAAAGCTGGGCGCGAAGGCTTCCGCCACCATGAATCCGATGCCGAGCAGGATAAGCGCCAGCCCGGCATAGTTCACCGGCAACTGCTGCAGCGCATAGAGGCCAAGCAGCAGGCAGATGGCGCCTATGACGCCCGGAGCAACCATTCCCGGATTGAAAAATTCAAAGAACAACCCATATATCCCGATCATCATCAGGATCAGGGCAATCGGCGGGTTGGTGATTACGCCCAACAGGTTGGCTCGCCAGTCCGGATGATAGCTGACGATCGGTGCCCCAACGGTGGCCAGCCGCACTTCTCTCCCACTTGCCAGTTTGAGCGTGCGGCCGTCCAGTTGCCGGAGAAGTTGGGGAACATCGTCTGCAACCTGATCAATCACACCGCGCTTGAGCGCCTCGGCCGCGGACAGGCTCGCTGCGTTTCGCACCGCCTGTTCCGCCCATTCCGCATTACGGCCGCGCAGTTGCGCCAGACCGCGTATGTACGCCGCCGCGTCATTCATCACCTTCTTCCCCATCGTATCCGCCGGTTGCGTGGATTTTGATTTGGCCCGTTGATTATCCGGCTGCGAGGGGGGTTCTCCGCCCAGTCCCGGAACCCCTATGGAGACTGGCGAAGCGGCGCCAAGATTGGTGCCGGGCGCCATGGCGGCGACGTGACAGGCATAGAGAATATACGTGCCTGCGCTGGCGGCACGGGCGCCGCTTGGCGCCACAAAGCCTGCCACCGGAACTGAAGAGGCCAGCACCGCCTTGATGATTGCGCGCATGGAAGTATCCAGGCCACCGGGCGTATCCATGCGCAGCACGACGAGCTGGGCGCCCTCGCGTTCCGCGTGCTGAAGCCCGCGTATCACGTAATCCGCGGTGGCAGGCCCCACTGCGCCATCCAGATTTAGAAGCAACACCGGCCTGGGCACGGCAATCGCCGGGGCCAGCCAAACCATCAACGCCAATCCCAGCAAACACGAGGCGCTAGCGCGTTTCATCTATGCTTCCTCTTTTCCTCATCCCGATTCATCCGGCCGCCAAGAAACTAGCTCTTGCTTATTTATAGTGTGAGTAGGAATTGATGCACTGGTCCAAACTCTGCTGATCCGATTAGTCTCCCCTGAAATGCTGCCCACAGCGCATGGATATTGGCGATTCGGTGTGCTCAAGCGGCCGGTGCGGGGGGACGGATGCCGGATCAAGTTCGCGCCCTGTATCGCCCGGCTGGAAAGATCAACTGACTTGGGGTCGAACAGCGGCTTGGCCGGCAACCATGGCTGCGCTCCCGCATACCCCAAGGCGAGACAATAGGCTTTCGCGGAATACCCACGCGGCTGCACATTTTGCCTTGCCCCCCCATGCTGGTAACCTGCCTCTGCACACCTTAGTCACGACAATCCATGGTAAAGCGAATCAAGTCTGAGACCCTAAAGCCGAATGTGGTGGAGGAAACCGCACGGGAAAAACAACGCCAAAAGAAGGCTGGCGCCGGCAATTTTCCCATTGTCGGCATCGGCGCTTCGGCGGGCGGTCTGGAGGCCCTGGAACAATTCCTGCGCCACGTACCGGCGAACATCGGCATGGCCTTCATCGTCATCCAGCATCTCGACCCGACGCGCAAGGGCATCATGTCCGAACTGTTGCAGCGGGTAACCGAGATGGAGGTCAAGCAGGCCAGCAACGGGATGAAGATCAAGTCGAATTGCGTCTACGTCATCCCGCCCAACAAGGACATGTCCATACTGCACGGCAGCCTATATCTGCTCGACCCGGTGGAGCCGCGTGGCCAGCGCCAGCCCATCGACTTCTTTTTTCGTGCCCTGGCCGATGACCGCCGTGAGCTTGCCATCGGCGTCATTCTTTCGGGCATGGGTTCGGACGGCACGTCGGGACTCAAAGCCATCAAGGAAATGGGCGGCCTGGTCCTGGTGCAGGACCCGGCCTCGGCCAAGTTCGACGGCATGCCGAGGAGTGCTGTCAACACGGGCATGGCAGACATTGTCGCCACTGCCGAAGCTTTGCCCGCGCGCCTCGTCGCTGCCTGCGGCCATCCCATGTCACGCCAGCCGGCCGAGTTGAAACCGGAGGGGTTGTCGCATGGAGCGCTGGACAAAATCGTGATCCTGCTGCGCAATCACACCGGCAACGATTTCTCCTTATACAAGAGGAGCACGATGTACCGGCGCGTCGAGCGGCGCATCGGCATTCACCAGATCAATCGGATCACCGCCTATGTCCGCTTCCTGCAGGAGAATCCCGGCGAACTGGATCTTCTGTTCAAGGAACTGCTCATCGGCGTGACCAATTTTTTTCGTGATCCGCCGGCCTGGACTCATCTTCAGGAACACGGGCTACCGGCCCTGCTGGCGCGATACCCGAAAGGCCGCACCCTGCGCGCCTGGGTACCGGCATGTTCAACCGGCGAGGAGGCCTATTCCCTGGCCATTCTGTTCCGTGAGGTGATGGAAGAGGTCAAACCAAAATCCCGGTTCACTCTCCAGATATTCGCTACCGACCTGGACCAGGACGCCATCAACAAGGCGCGCTCGGGCTTCTATCCGGGCAGCATCAGCGCCGATGTCTCAGCGGACCGCCTGGAGCGTTACTTTGTGGCGGAACAGGATGGATACCGGGTTGCCAACGAGATCCGCGAAACGGTCATCTTCGCGCCGCAGAACATTCTCATGGACCCACCCTTCACCAAACTGGACATCCTTTCCTGCCGCAATCTGCTGATCTACCTGGCCACGGAGCTGCAGGATAAGCTGCTGCCCCTGTTTCACTACAGCCTCAATCCCGGTGGCATCCTGTTTCTGGGGAGCGCCGAAACCGTCGGCAGCTTCACCGACCTGTTCACTCCGCTGGACGGCAAGTCCCAGCTATACCAGCGCAGCGACGGCGCGCTGGATACCGGGGTCGAGTTTCCCACCCGGATCTTCCCTACCCTGACGGCGGAAGAGCACGGAGAGACGGCGTTGCGTACATTACCCAACCTCCAGACCCTGACCGAGCAGATGATCCTGCACCAGTTCGCCCCGGCCGCGGTACTGGTCAACCACAAGGGCGACATCGTCTACATCAGCGGCCGCACTGGAAAATACCTGGAGCCGGCGGTCGGCAAGGCCAACTGGAACATCCACGCCATGGCACGCGAAGGGCTGCGCGGCGAACTGGCGCTCGCCTTGCAGAAGGCCGTGCGCCAGCACGGCATGGTCAGCCTCGACGGCCTGAAGGTGCAAAGCGATGGGGGTCGACAGAGCCTCAATCTCACGGTGCAGGTCATTGACGAGCCGGAGACATTACGCGGCATGGCACTGATCGTGTTCCGTGATGTGGCCGCTCCCGCTCCGGAAAAACTCGACAAAGCCCACCGCGCCCGATCCCCGGGTGGACGAGT
>JBAWGM010000323.1:0-2183 GCA_049592895.1 Thiobacillaceae bacterium
ACGGTGACAAAATCTTTATGGAGTGGGAATGCACAGGCGCGATGCCCGCGTGTCCAGGCGATGAGCGCTGTGTGGGAGGGACCGGAAAATACAAGGGTATAAGCGGCAACAGCAAGTTTCAGGGCAACTTCATAGGCGGCACTGGCGGGGGCTGGTCTGACTGGAAAGGTGAGTACAGACTTCCCTGAATCCTGGCTACGGAAACAGGAGGCAGGAAATGCGCAACCGTCTGCTCAAAACCGTCTGTGCAGTATTTCTTGCCGCCGCATCACTTCAAATCGACGCCAAATGCATCGAGGCGCAGTACCAAGTTGACGGTCAGATCAAAGACCCGGCAGGTCTTCCCGTTGTTGGCGCACTCATCGCGGTTTCGTGGACTGACCATGTCAGTGGCGGCAGAGCTCACGGAACATCCGGTTCCAATGGCGCATTTTCTGTTGAGTTTCGTTCGAGCACTCTGTCGAGTGACAGCGGCCTTCGTTTCGACATTTGCGAAGCCAGTATTGCGAGCGCCTCGGTCGAAGTTTCGGCCGCGGGCTTTCTCGGTGCTCATAGCGTCGTCAAGTTTTCGCATGGCAAGGCTCACGCGTCGTATTCCCTGAAAAGGGGAAAGGCATGATGGCTAACAACGCGTTCAGGCGGACGAAGGCTCGGGGCGCGCGGTCCGGGTTCGCGCCGCTCGCCGCTCAACTCCGCCGTTGATGGGGCACAGGAGCAGATGCCGTGCATCTTTCCCGCGGCCTCGCGCGACAAGCATGAAATCAGCCGGCAGCATCCAAAATCACCACCTCGCAAAGGACATAGAGCATGCACAACGTTTCCGCATTGGTACTCACCGCACTCATTGCCTGGACGATGTTCCTGCTGATTCTGATGGAAGGACTGCGAGTACGTTTCCTGGTCACCCGCACCGTCGCCGCCAACGAGTTCAGACCGGACAATTCGAATCTTCCTCCCTTCATGCAACGCCTGGCGCGCGCTCACGCCAACTGCATCGAGAGCTTCCCGATAATCGGCGGGCTTCTGGTGGTAGCGCTGCTCACGAATCGGGCCGATGTCACCGACGCCCTGGCCCCTTGGTTGCTCCTTGCCCGGCTGCTTCAATCTTCCATTCACCTTGCATCAACCAGCGTACTCGCCGCGAACGCACGCTTTCTTGCGTTCACAGTGCAAATCACAATTGCCGTCTATTGGTTATGTGAGTTGTTGACACGATAGCGAGTGACTGGAGTTCAAGGGCGTGCGCTGACCATTTGCTCTGGCCGATTTGCTCCGGCACGCGGCCTCAGCGGGTGGCCTGGCTCAAAGCTTGGGTGCCGGGGTATTGCCTGAAGGATAGAAATGTCGTCTGCAAGGATAGCCGCTTTGACCTCCCTGGCCATGATGGCATTTGCGGGAAATTCGCTACTATGCCGCGTCGCTCTTAAACACACCGGCATTGATGCAGCGAGCTTTACCACAATCCGATTGATCTCTGGAGCGGTCGCGCTTTGGCTCGTCACGCGAATGAGCCGCAGCGCACATGCCGGCAGCGGCACCTGGCTATCGGCATTCGCGTTGTTTGTCTATGCGGCTGGCTTTTCTTTTGCGTATCTGAGCCTGCCCGCGGCAACGGGCGCGCTGCTGCTGTTTGGCGCTGTACAGGCAACGATGATCGGCCATGGCGTATGGGCGGGAGAACGGTTGCTGAAACTGCAGCTCGTCGGCCTTCTGCTCGCCCTCGGAGGACTGGTCGGTCTGTTGCTGCCAGGCCTTTCCGCGCCGCCCTTCCCAGGTTCCGTGTTGATGTTGAGCGCGGGAGTTGCGTGGGGCGTCTATTCCTTGCGCGGGAAAGGTGCGGGCGATCCCATCAGGGTAACGGCGGGGAATTTCCTGCGCGCTGTTCCCATAGCGGCCGCATTGAGCGTGCTCATGCATGGTAGTGCGTCTCTGGATAGTGCCGGCTTGGGGTACGCGGTTGCCTCGGGCGCGCTGGCTTCCGGAATAGGGTACGCCATTTGGTATACCGCATTACCTGCGTTGAAAACAACCCATGCCGCGACCGTGCAACTCAGCGTTCCGGTCATTGCGGCCTTGGGTGGAATCGCTTTCCTGGGTGAGTCGGTAAGCTTGCGCCTGGTACTGGCGTCCGTAGCCATACTCGGTGGAATTGCGCTGGTCATTCTGGAGAGGCAATACGCGGC